>VGDA01000217.1 GCA_016869915.1 Alphaproteobacteria bacterium | reverse complement strand
GAGGAGGATCAATCGCCAGTTCTCCTTCGCCACCACGACGTCGTCGCCGCGCACGAAGCCTAAACCCTTGAAAATGCTAGAGCCCAAAAGGCGCGGGACTATGCCCCCGAACCCGGAGCCGTTCAAGTGGAGCCGTACCCCCTCGCGGTCAAGGCGCGGCGTCGAATCATGGGCCTCGAGGATGGCTCGCCTGACCCGGTCGAGCTGCGGGTCGGCGATCTCCAGGCGCGCGAAGAGCTCGGCATCGCTCTCGAGCACCTCGGGGAACCAGATGGCCATGGCGACCAGGATCTCCAGCGAGCGGTCGGGGTCTGGCGTAGGCAGCGGCAAGGAGGAGACCGGGGGCGCCGGGCGCGCGTCGCCCGGGCGACCGCCACGCCCCCCGTCCCGGCTGCGCGCCTGGCGCGGCCCGCGCTCCGCCGGCCGGAACAGCTTCCAGAGGCGCGAGCGGAATTCCTGCCGGTAGAGTTCCTGGACCGTCGCGTCGGCGATTGTGGCGACCTGCCGGTCGAGTTCCGCCTGCAGGGCCGCCCGGCGCTCCGGCGTGTCGACCGGGCGGCTTTCCAGCGTGGCTGCCCATACGAGGTCCACCAGCGGCTGGGCGCGGGCGAGGATCTCGTCGAGCCGCGCCCGGCCATGGCGGCGGAGCAGCGTGTCCGGGTCCTCGCCCGGCGGCAGGGTCGCGAAGCGCAGCGAGCGCCCCGGCTTTAGCAGGGGCAGGGCGCGCTCGGCGGCGCGGCGCGCGGCACGCTGGCCAGCCGCGTCGCCGTCCAGGCAGACGATCGGCTCTGGCGCCAGCCGCCAGACCAGCTCCAGCTGGCCCTCGGTCAGCGCGGTGCCGAGCGGCGCCACCGCGCCGCGCAGCCCGGCCTCGTGCAGCGCGATCACGTCCATGTAGCCCTCCGCCACGATGACGTCGCCGCCATCGCGGATCCCGGCGCGCGCGCGGTCGAGGGCGTAGAGGTTCCGGCCCTTGTCGAAGAGCGGCGTGTCGCGCGAGTTGAGGTACTTGGGCTGCCCGTCGCCCAGGATCCTGCCGCCGAAGGCGATGACGCGGCCGCGCCGGTCCGTGATCGGGAACATCGCCCTGCCGCGGAAGAAGTCGAAGCTGTCGCGCCCGTCGTCCGGCCTGGCCAGCAGCGCCGCTTCCACGAGCATCGGCTCCTGGAAGCCCTGCTTGGCCAGCGCCTGCTTCAGTTGCTCGCGCCCATCCGGCGCGTAGCCGAGGCGGAAGGAACGAATGGTCTCGTCGCCGAGGCCGCGGCGGCGGAAATACTCGAGCGCCGGACGCCCGGTGGCCGACCAGAGCTGCTGCTCGAACCATTTCGCCGCCGCCTCGACGGCGTCGCCGAGCGACTTGCGCCGCTCCTCGCGCGCGGCGTCCTGCGGCGTCGCGCGCGGCACCTCGAGACCGGCCTCCTCGGCGAGGCGCTCGACGGCCTCGGGGAAGCCGAGGTTGTCGATGCGCATCGCGAAGCCGATCACGTCGCCATGCGCGCCGCAGCCGAAGCAGTGGAAGAAGCCCTTGTCGTCGTTGACGAAGAAGCTGGGGCTCTTCTCGTTGTGGAACGGGCAGAGGCCGGAGAACTCGCGCCCCTTCTTGACCAGGCGCACGCGCCGTCCCACCACGCTCGAGCAGGCGAGGCGGTTGCGGATCTCGTCCAGGAATTGCGGCGGGAAGGCCATGGCGCGGGATGGTGCGGGGCGCTGCGACGGGGCGGGAGCGGGGGCGGGGGTGATGATACTCCCCTGGCCGATGCGCGGGAACGCTCAGGCGAGGCGGAGTGCCGCCACCGTGTGCAGCGCGATCATCTGCTCCTCGTCGGTCTCGACCGCCCAGGCCGAGACGGCCGCCCCCGGCGGGGAGAGGCGCGGCCCCCCGGCCGCATTCGCGGCCTCGTCGATCCGCACGCCCAGCCAGGCACAGGCCGCGGCGATCTCCCGGCGCGTGGCGGCGTCGTTCTCGCCGATGCCCGCGGTGAAGACGAGCGCGTCGAGCCCGCCCAGCGCCGCAGCGAGCGAGCCGATCTCGCGCACCGCCCGGTAGACGAAGAGGTCGATGGCCTCGCGCGCGCGAGGGTCCGGGGAGGCGCGCAGCACGCGCATGTCGCTCGAGATGCCGGAGACGCCCAGCAGGCCGGACTGGCGGTAGAGCAGCGCCTCGATCTCGCGCGGCCCCATCGCGTAGCGGTCCATGAGGTGCAGGACGACGCCCGGGTCGAGGCTGCCGCAGCGCGTGCCCATCACCAGCCCGTCGAGCGCGGTGAACCCCATCGTCGAGGCGACGGAGCGGCCGCCGCGCATCGCGCAGAGGCTGGCGCCGTTGCCGAGATGGGCGACGACCACGCGCGCGTCGGCGAGCGAGGCATCTAGTTCGGGCAGGCGCCGCGCGATGTACTCGTAGGACAGGCCGTGGAAGCCGTAGCGGCGCACGCCGTCCTGCGCGAAGCGCCCGGGCAGCGCGAAGCTCTGCGCGATCGCGGGCTGGGCGCGGTGGAAGGCCGTGTCGAAGCATGCGACCTGCGGCACGCCCGGGCGCGCCGCGCGATAGGCGCGGATCGGCGCGAGGTTGTGCGGCTGGTGAAGCGGCGCCAGCGTCACCAGCGCCTGCAGCGCGGCGATGGCCTCTTCGTCAACGAGGAGCGGCTCGGCGAAGCGCATGCCGCCATGCACCACGCGATGGCCGATCGCGGCGAGCCGCCGGCCGCCGAGGAGCTCGCCCTCGATCGCGCCGAGTTCGCGCACGGCGGCCGCATGGTCGAAGCCGTCCGCGCCCCAGTCCCGCGCGGCGATCGTCCGGCCCGAGGCGACGGCGTGCAGGCGCGGCGCGGTGCCGAGCCCCTCGAACTGGCCGCCGCCGATCGAGGCGATGCCGCCATCCGGGCCCGCGGCGAAGGCCTCGAACTTCAGGCTCGACGAGCCGGCGTTGGCGACGAGGATCGCTTCGCCGGCCCGCATCAGGACTGCGGCCTCGCGACCTTGCGCAGTCCCGCGCGCGCCACAAGCACCGCCACGCAGCACGAGGCGAGGCGCGCGAGCTCGCTGTCGGCGCGGCTCGTCAGCACGATCGGCACGCGCGCGCCCAGCACGATGCCGGCGCAATCCGCGCCGGCGAGGAAGGACAGGCTCTTGGCGAGCATGTTGCCGGCCTCGAGGTCCGGGACGACGAGGACGTTGGCGCGGCCGGCGACGGGCGAGGCGATCTTCTTGATCGCCGCGGCCTCCGGGTCGATCGCGTTGTCGAGCGCCAGCGGCCCGTCGATCAGCCCGCCGACGATCTGGCCGCGATCGGCCATCTTGCACAGGGCTGCCGCCTCGATGGTCGATGGCAGCTTCGGGTTGACCGTCTCCATCGCCGACAGGATCGCGACGCGCGCCTCGGCGAAGCCGAGCGCATGGGCGAGGTTGATCGCGTTCTGGACGATGTCGACCTTGTCCTCGAGGGTCGGCGCGATGTTGACCGCGGCGTCGGTGAGGACGAGCGGCTCCTCGTGGCCGGGCACGGCCATGACGAAGCAGTGGCTGATGCGCCGCTCGGTGCGCAGGCCGGTCTCGCGGGCAACGACCGCGCCCATCAGCTCGTCGGTGTGGAGGCTGCCCTTCATCAGCGCGCCGGCGCAGCCCTCGCGCACCAGCTCGACGGCGCGCGCGGCGGAGGCGTGGCTATGGGGCGTGTCGACGACCTCGACGCCGGAGATGTCGCAGCCGGCCTCCCTCGCGGCAGCCTCGATCCGCGCGCGCGGGCCGACGAGCACGGGCAGGACCAGCCCCGCCCTGGCCGCCGCCATCGCGCCGCCGAGCGATGGCGCGTCGCAGGGATGCGCCACGGCCATGGCCAGCGGCGGCAGGGCGTCGCAGGCGGCGAGCAGCCGGCGATACTGGGCGTGCGGCGGGGCGGGGGCGTCGCTCATGGCGGCTCCGTGGCGGGAGGCCTGTAATCATGGCCGCGTTAACACGCCCGGCGCGCCGCCCGCAACGCGCCGACGCGCGCGGGTCGCGCGCCGGGGCGGGGAATTCCGGTCTGGCACGGGCGCGGGCGCGGGGCTAAACACCATGCGCCGGAACTCCAACAGCAGGTGCCCCATGGCGTCCTACCAGTACGTCTACGTGATGAAGGGCCTCTCGAAGGTCTATCCGGGGGGCAAGAAGATCCTCGAGGACATCTGGCTGTCCTTCCTGCCCGGCGCGAAGATCGGCGTGCTCGGCCTCAACGGCGCCGGCAAGTCGACGCTGCTGAAGATCATGGCGGGAATCGACAAGGACGTCGCGGGCGAGAACTTCGTCGCCGAGGGCGCGACCGTCGGCTACCTGCAGCAGGAACCGCAGCTCGACCCGAAGAAGACCGCCTACGAGAACATCCTCGAGGGCATGGGCCCGCTCAAGACGATGCTCGACCGCTTCAACGAGGTGTCGAACCTCCTCGGCGAGGTCACGGACGACGACGAGATGAACGCGCTGATCGCCGAGCAGGCCGAGTTGCAGGAGAAGATCGACGCGGCGAATGCCTGGGACCTGGAGCGCACGATCGAGATCGCGATGGACGCGCTGCGCTGCCCGCCGGGCGACGCCGACGTGACGAAGCTCTCCGGCGGCGAGCGCCGCCGCGTCGCGCTGTGCCGCCTTCTGCTGCAGAAGCCCGACCTGCTGCTCCTCGACGAGCCGACCAACCACCTCGACGCCGAGTCCGTCGCGTGGCTCGAGCGCTTCCTGCACGAGTACACGGGGACGGTGGTCGCGGTGACCCACGACCGCTACTTCCTCGACAACGTCGCGGGCTGGATCCTCGAGCTCGACCGCGGCAAGGGCATCCCCTGGGAGGGCAACTACTCGTCCTGGCTCGCGCAGAAGAAGAAGCGCCTCGCCCTCGAGGAGAAGACGGAATCGAAGCGCCAGAAGACGCTCGAGCGCGAGCTCGAGTGGATCCAGGCGAGCCCGAAGGCGCGCCAGGCCAAGTCCAAGGCGCGCATCACCGCCTACGAGAACCTGCTCGCCGAGGCGAAGGACAAGGCGCCGGAGGAGATGTCGATCGCCATCGCGCCGGGGCAGCGCCTCGGCAACGTGGTCGTCGAGGCGGAGGGGCTGCGCAAGGCCTTCGGCGACCGGCTGCTCATCGACGGGCTCGACTTCAAGCTGCCGCCCGGCGGCATCGTCGGCGTGATCGGCCCGAACGGCGCCGGCAAGACGACGCTGTTCCGCATGATCACCGGCCAGGAGAAGCCCGACGCCGGCACGCTGCGCGTCGGCGACACGGTCAAGATCGGCTATGTCGATCAGAGCCGCGACACGCTCGAATCGAACAAGAGCGTCTGGGAGGAGATCACCGGCGGCGGCCCGGACGTTGAGATCGGTGGCCGCAGGATGCAGAGCCGCGCCTATGTCGCGCAGTTCAACTTCTCCGGCAACGACCAGCAGAAGAAGGTCGGCGTGCTCTCCGGCGGCGAGCGCAACCGCGTGCACCTCGCCAAGATCCTGAAGACCGGCTGCAACCTGCTGCTGCTCGACGAGCCCACCAACGACCTCGACGTCGACACGCTGCGCGCGCTGGAGGAGGGGCTGTCGTCCTTCCCCGGCTGCGCGGTCATCATCAGCCACGACCGCTGGTTCCTCGACCGCATCGCGACCCACATCCTCGCCTTCGAGGGCGACAGCCAGGTCGTCTGGTTCGAGGGCAACTACCAGGACTACGAGGCGGACCGGAAGCGTCGCCTCGGCGCCGAGGCGGACCAGCCGCATCGCATCAAGTACAAGAAGCTCACGCACTGAGGACGGGGCAGGGGCGCCGCGCGCGCCCCTCGCCGCGTCAGCGCCGGTCGAAGCCCGGCGCGAGGGAGCGGAACCGGTTGCGGTATTCGACGACCACGGGGCGCTGCGCCGGCCGGCGTGCCGCCGCGTAGGGCACGGCCTCGTGGCCCTCGTCGCCCGTCGCATGCGGCGCCGGCTGCGTGCGCGGCGCGCGAGGCGGCTTCGGGATCGTGATCGCCATGCCGGGCGCCGAGCTGCGCACCTCGATCTTGCGGCCGCGCACGCTCAAGCCATCGAGCGCGGCGATGGCCGCCTCCGCGGCGCGCGGCGGCGCGACGTTCACGAGCCCGCAGCCCTTCGTGCCCTTGCCCCCGGCCTCGCGAGCCATGAACGCGCCCAGCACGATCCCGTAGGGATCGAAGAGCTGCGCCAGTTCCTCGTCGGTGAACCCGTTGGGGAGGTTGGCCACGAAGATGTTTCCGCGGAACTTGTTCTGCCTCATCACGATCTCCCCCGGACAGGCGAGGCACATTGCCAGCGCGCGCAGCGCCTTGCCCTGCGGCGCCCTGTCCCA
>VGDA01000216.1 GCA_016869915.1 Alphaproteobacteria bacterium | reverse complement strand
TTCGGCGTGCTTGGCCTCGCGCTCGGCGCGTGGCTAGACATCGGCACGCCGCGCCGCATGGGGCCGGGCTTCTTCCCGCGGATCCTGTCCTGGCTGCTCATAGGGATCGGCGCCGGCATCGCGCTGGCAGGCGCCCGCGACGCGACGGCCGAGCGGGTCCTGCCGGGCGCGTGGCGACCGCTGGCGATGGTCACGATCGCCCTGCTTTGCTTCCAGCTGCTGATCGACCGGCTCGGCCTCGTCGCGGCGACGGTGGCCGTCGTCGGCATCGCGGCGCTCGGCGGGCGCGACGCGCGCTGGCGCGAGGTCGCCGCGCTCGCGGCGCTGCTCGCGCTCGGCGCGGCGCTGCTCTTCGTCAAGGCGCTCGACCTGCCTATCCCGCTCTGGGGCCGCTAGGCGACGGCGCGATGGACCTGTTCCCGGACATCGCGCTCGGCTTCGGCGTCGCGTTCACCCCCGTCAACCTCCTCTTCTGCTTCGTGGGCGCGCTGCTCGGGACGCTGATCGGCGTGCTGCCGGGCATCGGCCCGCTCGGCGCGATCGCGATGCTCCTGCCGATCACCTTCCAGTTCGCCCCGGTCACCGCGCTGATCATGCTCGCGGGCATCTACTACGGGGCGCAGTACGGTGGCTCGACCACGTCCATCCTCGTCAACCTGCCGGGGGAGACGTCCTCCGTGGTCACTTGCCTCGACGGCCACCAGATGGCGCGCAACGGCCGCGGCGGCGCCGCGCTCGCCATCGCGGCGCTCGGCAGCTTCTTCGCGGGCTCCGTGGCCACGCTGCTCATCGCCGTCGCGAGCCCGCCGCTGGCGCAGCTCGGCACGATGTTCCAGGCGCCCGACTATTTCAGCCTCATGGTGCTCGGCCTCGTGGGCGCGGTCGTGCTCGCGCATGGCAGCGTCGCCAAGGCCGTCGGCATGATCCTGCTCGGCCTGCTCCTCGGCCTCGTCGGCACGGACCTCAACACGGGCCGCCAGCGCTACACCTTCGGGATCCCCGAGCTGTCCGACGGCATAGGCTTCGTCACGCTCGCGATGGGCCTGTTCGGCGTCGCGCAGGTGCT
This sequence comes from Alphaproteobacteria bacterium, assembly GCA_016869915.1. Lineage (GTDB taxonomy): Bacteria > Pseudomonadota > Alphaproteobacteria > CACIAM-22H2 > CACIAM-22H2 > CAIOSQ01. Next base: position 5,288 of record VGDA01000216.1, on the reverse strand, counting down.
GGTGAACCTCGAGCAGCACGCCATGCCGCGCGCGACCGCGATCGTGGGCAGCCTCTGGCCGTCGCGCGAGGAGCTGCGCCGCTCGGTGCCGGCGACGCTGCGCGGCACCGCGATCGGCAGCCTGCTCGGCGTGCTGCCCGGCGGCGGCGCGATCCTCGCCTCCTTCGCGGCCTATGCGCTCGAGAAGAAGGTCTCGCGCGAGCCCGGCCGCTTCGGCAGGGGCGCGGCCGAGGGCGTCGCCGCGCCGGAGAGCGCGAACAACGCGGGCGCGCAGACGAGCTTCATCCCGATGCTGACGCTCGGCATCCCCTCGAACGCGCTGATGGCCCTGCTTGTCGGCGCCATGAGCATATTCGGCGTCGTCCCGGGGCCGCGGATCGTCGAGGAGCAGCCGCAGCTCTTCTGGGGCCTCGTCGCGAGCATGTGGATCGGCAACGCGATGCTGCTGGTCATCAACCTGCCGCTCATCGGGCTCTGGGTGCAGCTGTTGCGCATCCCCTACCGGCTCCTCTACCCGCTGATCCTCCTGCTGTGCTGCATCGGCGTCTACGCGCTCAACGGCTCGGCCCTCGAGGTCGGGCTGATGATCGGCTTCGGGCTGCTGGGCTACGCGCTGCTCAAGCTGGGCTTCGAGCCGGCGCCCATGCTGCTCGGCTTCGTGCTCGGGCCGCTGATGGAGGAGAACCTGAGGCGCGCGCTGGCCGTCTCGCGAGGCGACGCTTCGGTCTTCTTCGCGCGCCCGATCTCTGCCACGCTGCTCGCGCTCTCGCTGCTGCTGCTGCTCGCCGTGCTCCTGCCGAAGGTCGGGCGGATCCGCGGCGACGCGTTCAGGGAGTGAGGGGCGAAGACCTCATCCACGCAAGAGGAGGCAACGACGATGCGCAAGACGGCAAGCATGATCCTGGCGGCGGCCGTTGGCCTGCTGCTGGCTGGCACGGCGATGGCCCAGGAACGGTGGCCAAGCCGCACGATCACCATCGTCGGCGGGTTCCCGACCGGCGCGGGCACCGACATCTACAGCCGCATGCTCGCCGAGCCGCTGGGCAAGGCGCTGGGCGTCTCGGTCATCGTCGACAACAAGTCCGGCGCCGGCGGCAACGTCGGCAGCGAGTTCGTCGCCCGCGCGCGGCCCGACGGCTACACGCTGTACTTCGGCACCGCCGGGACGCATGCCATCAACGTCGCGCTCTACGGCAAGCTGCCGTTCGACGTCATCAGGGACTTCACGCACGTGACCATCCTCGGCGACGTGCCGAACATCATGATCGTCAACCCGAAGGTCATGCCGAACGTGAATTCCTGCGCCGACATGATGAAGCTCGCGCGCGAGAAGCCTGGGCAGAACCGTTTCGCGTCGACGGGCAACGGGGCCTCGACGCATCTCGCGGGCGCGGCCTTCACGAAGATGACGGGCCTCGACATCGAGCACATCCCGTATCGCGGCACGCCGCCGGCGATGAACGCGATGATGTCCGGCGAGACGCAGGTGATGTGGCACCAGTCGATCACGGTGATGGGGCCGATCCAGCAGGGCGTGTTCAAGCCGCTCGCGGTGACGACGCGCGCGCCGATCGCGGCGCTTCCCGACCTGCCGACGGTCGAGAAGGCCTGCGGCATCCCGGGCTTCGAGAGCACGACGTGGTACGGCCTCTTCGCGCCGGCGAACCTGCCGGATCCGATCCTGCGGCGCCTGAACCAGGAGGTCGTTGCGATCGTCTCGGCGCCCGAATTCAAAAAGCGCCTCAACGACCTCGGCATCACGCCGATGTGGTCGACGCCCGAGGAGTTCCGCAGGCGGAACGAGGCTGACATCGAGGTTTGGAGGAAGATCGTCGCGGATGTCGGCGCGAAGCTCGACTAGCGCCGGATCCGTCGTGGCCGGCGAGGGGCTCGGCCTCGCCGGACGCGCCGCGATCGTGACCGGCGCCGCGAGCGGGATCGGGCGCGCGACGGCGTTGCTCCTCGCGGAGGCGGGAGCGCTCGTGGTGGCCGTGGACGTCGAGGCGCGCGGGCTCGCGGCCCTGTCGGGCGAGGCGCCCTGCGCGACGATCGCGGCCGATCTCTCGGATGCCCCGGCCTGCGCGCGCGTGGTCGGGGAGGCCGGCGCGCTCCATGGGCGCATCGACGTCCTCGTCAACGCGGCCGCGATCCTGCGGCGCGTCGCGATCGCGGACATGGACGACGCCCTGTGGCACCGGCTCATGGACGTCAACCTGCGCAGCCAGTTCGCGCTCTGCCGCGCGGCCGCGACGGCGATGCGGCCGCATGGCGGGCGGATCGTGAACACGAGCTCGACCGCGGCCTTCAATGGCGGCGCCAAGAACTCGTCGGCCTACGCGATCACCAAGGGCGGCAGCGTCGCGCTCACGCGCGTGCTGGCGCGCGAGCTCGGCCCGCGCGGCATCGCCGTGAACGGCGTATGCCCCGGCGGCATCGACACGCCGATGGGACGCCAGGGCCTTCCCGAGCCTGAGTGGAGCCGGCACTACGAAACCAACGTCCCGCTTCGCCGCGCCGGGCAGCCGGAGGAGGTCGCGCGCGCCATCCTGTTCCTTGCCAGCGACTGGGCCGCCGGGATCTCCGGGCATGTCCTCGACGTCGAGGGCGGGCTGATGCTGCGATGAGCGCCATGCCTCGATCTTCCGCGCTCGGCCTTGCCGGACGCTGCGCGCTGGTGGCCGGTTCCGCCGGCGGCTTCGCCCCCGCGCTCTGCGCCGTGCTCGCGGCCGCTGGCGCGCGCGTGATGCTCGCGGCTGGCGATGGCACCGACGCGCGCGCCGTCGTCGCCGGTCTCCCCGGAGGCCCGCACGCCGCGCGCGGCCACGACCCCGCCGCGCCCGGCGCCTCCGATGCGCTCGTCGCCGATGCCGTCGCGTTCTTCGGCGGGCGCCTCGACATCCTCGCGACCTTCGCCGCCGCGCAGGTCCATGCGTCCCTCGCGGAGGCGGGGGACGAGGCCTGGGACGCGTCGATCGGCGGCTCCCTGCGCGACCGCTACCTGCTCTGCCGCGCCGCGGGCGAGGCCATGAAGGCGACGGGCGGCGGGCGCATCGTCGTCGTCACCGGCGATGCCGGCATGGCTGCGTCGACGGGCCTCGCCGGGGTCGAGGATGGCGGCGCGCTGACCATGGCGCGGTCCTTCGCCCGCGACCTCGGCCCGCACGGCATCGGCGCGAACGCCCTCGTCGCCGGGCCCGGCGCGCGCGCCATCGACGCCGCGCGCGCGGCGGCGTTCCTCGCCAGCCCCTGGGCGAGCTACGTCGCCGGCCACGCGCTGGTGGTCGGCGGCGCGCCGATGCGCTGAGCGCGCCGCGGCGTCACAAGGCGCGTGCGCGCTCCCGCAGGACGTATTTCTGCACCTTGCCGGTCGAGGTCTTGGGCAGCGGCCCGAAGACGACGCTGCGCGGGCACTTGAAGCGCGCGAGCTGCGTGCGGCAGAAGGCGATGATGTCCTCGGCGCTGGCCGTCGCGCCGTCCTTCAGCGCCACGAAGGCGCAGGGCGTCTCGCCCCAGGTCTCGTCGGGCCGCGCGACGACCGCCGCCTCCAGCACGGCTGGGTGCCTGTAGAGCGCGCCCTCGACCTCGATCGTGGAGATGTTCTCGCCGCCCGAGATGATGATGTCCTTCGAGCGGTCCTTGAGCTCGATGTAGCCGTTGGGGTGCATGACGCCCAGGTCGCCGGTGTGGAACCAGCCGCCGCGGAAGGCGGCGCGCGTCGCCTTCGGGTTGCGCAGGTAGCCCTTCATGACGATGTGCCCGCGCATGAACACCTCGCCGATGGTCTCGCCGTCGGACGGCACCGGCTCGAGCGTGCGCGGGTCGCCGACCATCAGCCCCTCGAGGACGGGATAGCGCACGCCCTGCCGCGCCTTGAGCCGCGCCTGTTCCTCGACGCTCGCGTCGTTCCATGCGGGATCCCACTCGCAGACCACCGCGGGGCCATAGACCTCGGTGAGGCCGTAGACATGGGTCACGTGGAAGCCCATGCGCTCCATCTTCTCGATCACCGCCGCGGGCGGCGCCGAGGCGGCCGTCATCACCTCGACCTTCCGGCCCTTGCCCTTGCGCGTGGCCTCCGGCGCGTTGGCCAGCATGTTCAGGACGATCGGCGCCGCGCAGAAATGCGTCACGCGCTCGGCCGCGATCGCGTCGAGGATCGCGCCTGCCTCGACGCGGCGCAGGCAGACATTGGTGCCGAGCATCGCCGCGATCGTCCACGGGAAGCACCAGCCGTTGCAGTGGAACATCGGCAGCGTCCACAGGTAGACGGGGCGCGCCGGCAGGTTCCAGACCATGACGTTGCCGACCGCGTTCAGGTAGGCGCCGCGATGGTGGTACACGACGCCCTTCGGGTTGCCCGTCGTGCCCGAGGTGTAGTTGAGGGCGATCGCGTCCCATTCGTCGCGCGGCGCGAGCGGCTCGTCGTCGGGATCGCCGGAGGCGAGGAAGTCCTCGTACTCGATGCTGCCGATGCGGCCCGCGTCGGCCGGCCCGAGCGGATCCGCGATGTCGACGACGAGCGGCCTGCGCCGCGCGCGCTTCAGCGCCTCGGCGACGACCGGCGCGAATTCCGTGTCGACCAGCACGACTCGCGCGGCGCCATGGTCGATCATGAATGCGATGGTCGCGGCGTCGAGGCGCACGTTCATGGCGTTGAGCACCGCGCCCGCCATCGGTACGCCGAAGGCGCATTCATAGGCCGCGGGGATGTTCGGCGCCATGAGCGCCACCGTGTCGCCGCGCCTGACGCCACGGCGCCGCAGGGCGGAGGCGAGCTGCCGGCAGCGCCGATGGGTCTCGGCCCAGCTGCGGCGGACATGGCCGTGGACGACCGCCACATGCCGCGGCGCGACGGCGGCGGCGCGCGCCAGGAAGCCGAGCGGGGTCAGCGGCGCATGGTTGGCCGGGTTCCGGTCCAGGTCGGCCTCGTAGGGATGGAGCGGGGCCTTGCGCCCCGGCTTGCGTTCCTTTGCCGCGCTGCGTCGCTTCGCCATGGCCGTATTCCTCCTCGCGCCCGAGGCATTCTGCCACATGCGGCGCTTTCCAACAGCAGCCGGCGGCTGCAGGATCGATCCAAAGAGGGAGGACGGGGATGACGTCAGGGACATACGCGCCGATCCACGCGGCGTCACTCGCGGACCGCGACGGGTTCTGGGCCGCGCGCGCGGCAGACATCGCCTGGACGCGGCGCTGGGACAAGGTCTGCGACGACTCTCGACCGCCCTTCTACCGCTGGTTCCCCGGCGGCGAGCTCAACACCTGCTTCAACGCCGTCGATCGCCATGTCG
>VGDA01000215.1 GCA_016869915.1 Alphaproteobacteria bacterium | reverse complement strand
GAGGCGATGGCCCAGGTCGAGGGGCAGGGTGGCGGCGGGCGCTTCATCCTCGCCGCGGGAGAGGGCTGGCATCCCGGCGTGGTCGGCATCGTCGCGGCGCGGCTGGCGGAGAAATTCGCGGCGCCGGCGGCGGTGGTTGCGCTCGATCGCGGGCGAGGGCGGGGGTCCGGCCGCTCGGCCGCCGGGTTCGACCTCGGCGCCGCGGTGATCGCCGCGCGGCTCGAGGGCATTCTCGTCGATGGCGGTGGCCACAGGCAGGCCGCCGGCTTCACCGTCGAGCAGCATCGCCTCGACGACCTGCGCGCCTTCCTCTCGGCCCGCGTCGCCGAGGCACCGGCTGGTCCATCGGAGCGGGCGCTGCTCGTCGACGCGGCGATCGCGCCCCGCGGGGCGACCTTCGAGTTCGCGGAACTCCTCGAGCAGGCCGGCCCCTATGGCTCGGGCCATCCCTCGCCATGCCTCGCGCTGGCGGCGATGAGCGTCGTCCAGGCGGACATCGTGGGTGCCAAGCACGTCCGCTGCACGCTAGTCGACGCGTCGGGCGCGCGGGTGCGGGCCATCGCCTTCCGCGCGGTGGACACGCAGCTTCAGGCGCTGCTGATGGATCGCAGCGGGCCGCCCGTGCATCTCGCGGGACAGCTCCGGGCGGATACCTGGAACGGGATGCGGCGCGCGCAGTTCGAGATCAGGGACGCCGCGCGGGCCTGATCACTCCTCGGCGGCGGATTCGCGCGGGACGCGGCGGAATCGCGGGTCGCTGGTGAGGACGGCGGCTGCGAAGGTGCGCGCCGAGGTCGCGTCGCCGACGCGGCGCAGGCGCACATGGGGGACGCCGTTCGGGTCGTCGAAGAGGAACTCCACCCGCCATTGCGTCTTCTCGCGGTTCGCCTCGACGAGGACGTCGCCGATGGCGAGCTGGGTCTCCTGCTTGCGGAACATGGACATGCGATGGCGCGCTCGGATGCTGGAATGGCCGGGATCATGCACCGCGCCGTCGCGCGAGGCCACCCGGAACTTCCCCGCGCGGTCCCGGTCAGCCCGCCCGGCGATTGGCCTGCGGGTTGCGCAGCTCGGCCATCACGGTCTCCGCGGCGTCGCGCCCGGTCGACTCGAAGAAGTCGATCGCCGCGCGGAGCTCCGCGGGATCGACCTGCTTGTCGTCGGGACGGGCCTGGCGGACGAGCAGGAAGATCGTCGCGAAGTGCCACTTCTCCATGCCGATCGACGCGCAGGCGACCGCGAGGGCGCGGCCGCCCGCCTCGTAGAGGACCCGGCGCGCGACGCAGGGCGAAAGCCCGGTCAGGCGCATGAACAGCGCCTCGAAGAGGCAGACCTCGCCGCCGCGCAGGAGCGCGAGCAGCGTCCCGACCTCGTCGCCGCGGCAGGCGAGGCTTTCCGCCATCCTGCGGACCGCGGAAGGCGGCGCGTTGCGCTCCTCGCGCTGCAGCGCGGCGAGGCTCTTGCGGATCGCGGCGTCGACCAGCGCCGGCTCTATCGCGAAGCTGCGCAGGATCTCGCGCCGCAACCCCTCCGAGACGAAGCCGAGCAGGCGCGCCGCGAGCCCGGGGTCGAGGTCCCAGCGCGCGACCAGCGGCCCGTGGAGGCGTTCGTCGCGGCTCGCCCGCGCCACGAGGTTCTGCATGCTGTCGTAGGGGATCCTCGCGCTCTGGTTCTCCAGCAGGACCCGCGCGACATCGTCCTCCCCGGCCGAGACGAGGACGCGGCAGACGTCCTCGGAGATGTCGCGCCGCATCGCGATCGCCAGGCGGTGGCGGAAGGTGCGGTGCTGCGCCACCTCGATCAGGTCGGCGTCGCGCAGCACGGGGCTTTCCCGCAGCAGCGGCCTCGCGATCGCGGCGTCGTCGTGGACGAGGCGCAGCACCAGCTCCAGCGGCGCGTCGGCCCGGGTGGCGAGGGTCTCTGCGACCCGGCGGCGCAGCGCCGCGTCGGCGTCGCGCACGATGTCGAGCGCGACCTGCGTGACGATCCGCCTGTCGTTCTCGCTGCGGAACGCCTGGGGGCGAGAGAGGAGCATTTCGAGCAGGGCGGCGGTGTCCATGGGAGGTCTCCGGTCGGGGACGGGTCAGGCCTGCGGGGCGGCGGCGGGAAGCCTGCTGACGCGGCGCGCGATGTCGGCCTGGCCCCGCGCGCCGGTCTTGCGGAAGACCCGGTGCAGGTGCGTCTTCACCGTCGCCACCGAGACGTCGAGCCTGCGGGCGATCGCCTTCGGCACCATGCCGCCGGCGACCATGCACGCGACCTCGGCCTCGCTGCGGGTCAGGCCGCAGAGGTCGGCGACGAGGCCGGGGTCGAGCCGGTCGGGCCCGGAGGCGTCGATCGCCTGGATGACGACGAGGGCATCCCAGGAGGCCGGGATGGTGGAGGCGACCAGCCAGTAGCGCGCGCCGTCGGCGGCCTCGACCGGCACGCCGACCTTCCGCTGCTGGCCCCGGGCGCGGCGGACGAGGGCCGGGGCATGCTCGCGCATCGCGGCGGCGACCGCGCCGCAGGCATGGGCCGCGGCGGACGCGGCCACTGGCCGCCCCTTGCCGTCGACCACGAGGACGGCCATGCCGAGGCAGTCCATCGCGCAGGCGAGGATGCTCCGCTCGCGGGACTGCCGCGAGGCCGCGGTCGCCGCGGCGGGGAGCGCGGCCGGGGCGTCGGCCTCGGCGTTGGCGCGGATCGAAAGGTTGTCGAGCATTCGTATATCCTCCGGTGGGTGGATGGCCGCAGGCTATGCGGGGTGGTCGCGCGCCCCGTGTGACGTACTTCACGCGCATCGGAGTTTTTTCCGGGCGCGCGGCGACGCCGGCGAGGCGCGCGCGATCGACACGCAGCGGAGGCGCGGGGATGGGCAGGGAGGCAGGATCGGGGGGCGGCGCGACGACGCGCGCCGCTGGAGCAGGCGCCGCCGACGTCGCGGCGCGGCGCGCCATCTTCGCGGGCCATGCGCTGTTCGGCGGCCTGCCCGCGCAGGACATCGACATGCTCGCGGGCCACGCGCGGAGGACGGTCTACCGGAAGGGCGCCGTGATCTTCGCGCGCGGCGACGAGGGGCGCAGCCTGATGGCGATCCGCTCGGGCACCGTGCGCATCTCGACGATGACCGTCGACGGCAAGGAGGCCGTCCTCAACATGCTGCGCGCCGGCCAGGTCTTCGGCGAGATCGCGCTCCTCGACGGCAAGCCGCGCACCGCGGACGCGACGGCGGCGAGCGATTGCGAGCTGATCGTCCTCGACCGGGCGGAGTTCGTGCCGCTGCTGCGCGACAACCCGGACCTCGCGCTGCGCATCATTTCCCTGCTCTGCGCGCGCATGCGCCGGACCAGCGAGCAGATCGAGGACGTCATGTTCCTGCCGCTCGAGGCCAGGCTCGCCAAGGCGCTACTGCGACTCGCGGCGGAGCAGGGCGGGGGCGCCACGGCAAGGGCGCGGCTGGTCTCGGTGACGCAGCGCGACCTCGGCCAGATGATCGGCATGTCGCGGGAGAGCACGAACAAGCAGCTCACGGCATGGCAGCGCGAGGGCTGGGTCAGGCTGGTGAAGGGCGGCGTCGAGATCCTGTCGCCCGGCGCGCTCGAGGATATCGCCTGAAGCAGTCCCGCCGGGGCGTGCCGCGCTGGTGGTCCTTGGCGTCCCCGACGGGATTCGAACCCGTGTTACTGCCGTGAAAGGGCGGTGTCCTGGGCCTCTAGACGACGGGGACGGGCCGAAGGCGAGGCGCAGGACTTAGCGGCGGAGCGGTCGCAAAGCAAGCGGCCGGTTCCGGGCAGGGCGCAACCGGGACGCAGGCTGTTCCTCGCCTTCCACGTGAACGCGAGAAATGCCCATCAAGACCTTGGAATTGGTGGGCGATCAGTCCTGCCGAGGCAGGTCCCCCGACGCGCGGGAAGACGAGGACGTCGATCATGGAGGCGCGGCCGCGGATGGCGGTGCTCTCCAGCCTGATGCCATCGCGCCCGAGTCCCGCCGCCTCGGCCGCGCTGTCCGAGACCACCAGCTCGGCCCCGTACGGCTTGCACAGGGCCTCGATCCGGCTGGCCACGTTGACCGTGTCGCCGATCGCCGTGAGGCCCGTCGCGCGGCCATAGCCCATCTCGCCGACGATGGCCGGCCCGGCATGGATGCCGATGCCGATCCGCAGGCGCTGTCCGATCTCGGTCGACAGCGACTCGTTGAGCTCGGCCAGCGCCAGGTCCATGCGCCGGGCCGCGTCGAGCGCCTGGCGCGCGCCGTCCGCGACGTTCCCGCCGACGCCGAAGAGCGCCATCACCCCGTCGCCGATGAATTTGTCGACATGCCCGCCGGCGGCCTCGATCGCACGACCCATGGCCTCGAAGTACCGGTTCAGGACGAAGACGACGTCGTAGGGCAGGCGGTTCTCGGCCAGCAGGCTGAAGCCGCGCAGGTCGGCGAACAGGACGGCGATCTCGCGTTCCTGTCCTTGCGGCGGTCCGGCGCCGCGCCGCCGAGCCGCCGAGCCTCCCGCATGGATGGATTCGGTGGAAGAAGCGGCGCCACGGCGAGGTCCGCCGCCGGGCGAAGCTGGCAGGCGAGGCGCGTCCCGGGCGCGGCGCCGATCCTGGCGAGGACGGCGCCTTCCTCGGGGCTGGGGCCCGGCTGCGCCTCGGCCCCGCTCCAGACGCGGATCCTGCAGGTCGAGCAACGCCCCCGGCCGCCGCAGATCGAGGCATGCGGGATGCCGGCGATCTGGCTCGCCTCCAGCACCGTGACGCCCCGCTCGACCTCGACCACGCGTCCCTGCGGATAGGCGACGCGGATGCGGCCCGCGCGGCGCTGGCGCGCGGCACGGACCTGTCGCGCAATCAGGGCGAGGGCGATCCCGCCGGCCCAGCAGGCGAGGACGAGGTCGGTGAGCGAGCCCAGGGTCGCGGCGGCCTCTGAATTCGGCGCGTTGAGCTCGCGCAGCCGCGTGCCGACCCAACCCTCCGCCTCGGCGCGCAGCGCGGTCTCGCGCAGGCCGCTCGCGAACCCCGCGAGCGAGAAGGCCGGGAGCAGGAGCGCGGCCGCGAAGAGCCAGGGGCGCAGGACCGGCCAGGATGGCTTCAGCCTCAGCCAGAAATGCATGCCGATGCAGCCATGCGTCCATGCGGTCAGCAACGCGACGGCCTGGCGCAGGCCAAGCACGGGCTGGAGCTCGCCCAGTACCAGCAGCACGTATCCATGGGTGTAGAAGACCGAGAAGAGCGCGCCCGCCACCCGCGTGCCGATCACGTGCCCGGCGAGGAGCGGGATGATCGCCAGACCCAGGCAGAGCTGGAGCGCCTCCGCGACCGGCATCGGCCAGAGGCGGCGTCGCCGGTAGATCGCGTGGAGCGCAAGCAGGAAGTGGAGCAGCAGCGCGCCATAGAGCGTCCAGGTGACGGGCGCGAATTGCAGCAGGTGGTACATCCACATCGCGCCGGCTTCCATCGCCGCGATCGAGGCGAGGCCCGCCGCATGGTTCAGCAGGTGGAGCGAGACATAGGCGAAGAGGACAAGCCCGCTGGCGAGGCGCAGTCGCCCGAGCAGGGCCGGCATCCGGTCGGCGGCGCCCGCCCCGGCGGTCATCCGCCGCCCTCGGTGGCGGCAAGGGCTTCGGCAAGCGCGTCGAGGGCGAGCGTCACGCAGCCATGGCGGCTGGGATGCGCGCGCACAGGGGCGAAGGCCTCCCAGTCGCGCCACGGGGGGGGAAGATCGGCGCCCCCGGCAAGATAGGCACGCAGGGCCGCGCGCCCGCCGGCGGCCGCCGCGCGGTCGAGGCCGGGAAGGCAACGCCGCAGCGTCTCCGCCGAGGCCTGGCACAGCGCGCAGCCGCGCGTGCGCTGGCCCGCCTCGGCGATGCGCGGGCCATCCATGCGCAGGTCGAGCACGACTCGGTCGCCGCAGAGCGGGTTGTCGACCGTGGCGCGCGCGTCGTGCGGCTCGAGGCGGGTATCCGCGGCGCCCGCCTTCGCGCGCGCGACGATCTCCGCCTGGTAGAGGTCGTCGCCCATCAGCAGAGCCTCCGCGCGACCTCGCCGAGCCCTTCGAGGAGCGCGTCGATGTCGGAGGCGTCGTTGTAGAGCGCGATCGAGGCGCGGGTCGTGCCGGCGAGGTCGAGCCTGTCCATCAGCGGCTGGGCACAGTGATGCCCGCCGCGGCAGCTGACGCCGAGGGTGTCGAGGATCTGGCAGACGTCGTGCGGATGCGCGCCCGCCATCTCGAAGGAGACGACGCCGATGCGCCGCTGCAGCCCCGCCGGGCCGACGACGCGCACGCGGCGATCCGCGGCCAGCCCGTCGAGCAGGCGCTGGGCGAGCGCCATCTCGTGCGCGGCGACCGCGCTCCAGTCCAGCGCCGACAGGAAGCGGATGGCGGCGCCGAGCCCGACC
>VGDA01000214.1 GCA_016869915.1 Alphaproteobacteria bacterium | reverse complement strand
CCGCTACGACGCCGCGATCCTCGTCGGCCTCGCCGCGCAGGGCCGGCGCGTGGTGCTGCACGAGCTCGCCGGCCGCTTCCCCGACGCCGACGAGGCCGCGCGCGCGGCGGCGCGCGCCTGCGTCGCGGCCGCGCAAGGCGCGGTGCTCGTCGTCGACGGCCTCGCCCTGCCCGCCTTCGAGGACGCGCTGCCCGCGCCGGGCCTGCGCGCCGTCGCGCTGGTCCACCACCCGCTGGCGCTGGAGACGGGCATCGACCCGGCGCTGCGCCGGCGCCTCGCCGCGCTGGAGCCCGCGCTGGTGCGCGCCTGCGGGGCCGCGATCGTCACCAGCCCGGCGACGATCCCCGACGTCGCCGCGATGGGGCTCGACGCCGCGCGCATCCGCGCGGTGGCGCCGGCGGTCGAGCACGACGCCATCGCGCGACCGCGCGCGCGCGCGACGCTGCGGCTGCTCTGCGTCGCCTCGCTGACGCCGCGCAAGGCGCATCGCGTGCTGCTCGCCGCGCTCGCGCGGCTGCGCGACCTGCCCTGGCGGCTCGACTGCATCGGGCCGCGCCACCACGACGCGCGCGAGGCGGGCCGCGTCGCGCTGGCGCGCATGGCGCGGCGCCTCGGCGGGCGCGTGCGCCTCGCCGGCGCCGTCGAGGCCGGGCGCGTGCGCGCGGCCTATCGGCGCGCCGACCTCTTCGTCCTGCCCTCGCTGCACGAGGGCTATGGCATGGCCTTCGCCGAGGCGATGGCCGCGGGGCTGCCGGTGGTCGGCGCGCGCGCCGGCGCGGTGCCCGCGACCGTCCCGCGCCGCGCCGGCGTGCTCGTGCGCCCCGGCGACGTCGCCGGGCTCGCGCGCGCGCTGCGCCGCCTCGCCACGCGTCCCGACGCCCGCGCGCGGCTCGCGCGCGGCGCACGCGACCAGGCCCGCGCCCTGCCCGGATGGCCCGCGCAGGCGCGGCGCTTCGCCGAGGCGCTCAACGCCCTGGAGGCTCCATGACCGGCTTCTCCGCGGACTGGCTCGCGCTGCGCGAACCCTTCGACGTCGCGGCGCGCGACGACGCGCTTGCACGCGCCTTCCTCGCGCGCGTGCCCGAGGGCGGGCGCGTCGTCGACCTCGGCGCGGGCGCGGGCTCGAATATCGGCCGCCTGCGCGCGCTCGCCGCGCAGGAGGGACGGCGCCTCTCCTGGCTGCATGTCGACGACGACGAGGCGCTGCTCGCGACCGCGCGGCGGCGCTTCGCGGGCGACGACGCGGTCGCCTTCGCGCGGCTCGACCTCGCGGCCGCGCTCGAGGCGGCGCTCGACGGCGCGGCGGCGGTGACCTGCGCGGCGCTGGTCGACCTCGTCTCGGGCGAGTGGATCGCGCGCTTCGCGGCGGCGCTCGCCGCGCGGCGCCTGCCGCTGCTCGCGGTGCTCACCTATGACGGGCGCATGGAATGGACGCCGGCCGACGCCAGCGACCCGGTCGTCGCGCGCGCCTTCCACCGCGACATGGTCCGCGACAAGGGCTTTGGCGCGGCGCTCGGGCCGGATTCGGCCTTCGCGCTCGACGAGGCGCTGCGCGCGCATGGCGCGACGACGACGCTGCGCGACAGCGACTGGCGCATCGCCGCGGCCGACGAGGCGATGCTCGGCGCCATGCTCGGCGGCATCGGCGAGGCCGCATCGCGCGCCGCGCGCGGCGACGAGGGCCGCGCGATCGCCGCCTGGGCGACGCGCCGCGCGCGCCAGCGTGCCGCCGGCGCGCTCTCCCTCGTCGTCGGCCACCAGGACCTCGACGCCAGCTGGCGCTGACGCCGCCGGCACCATTGCCCTCCCCGTCGCCGCGCTGCCACGCGGCGCCACCCCTCCCATCCGCGCGAAGCGCGGACGGGAGGGGAGCCGGGGAGCGAGGGAGAAGAGGAAGAGAGAGAAGCGGGCCGAGGGCGTGACAACCTCCTCCCCCGGCCGCGCGGCAGCGCGGGTGGGGGAGGTGGCGCGCGCCGCGAGGCGCGCGACGGAGGTGGCATGTGTCTGCTGCTCGCGCGGCGAGCGGACGCTGCGCGGCTCGAGGCGCTACATGCGCGCGGGGCGCTCGATGCCGACGAGGGCGAAGACGCGGTCGAGGATGGCGAGGCTCGCCTCGACGAGGCGCAGGCGCGAGGCGCGCAGGGCCTCGTCCTTCTCCGACAGCACGTGGCAGGCCTGGTAGAAGCTGTTGAACTCCTGCGCGAAGAGGAAGGCCCACTCGCAGAGGATGTTCGGCGCGCGCTTGTCGATCGTGGCGGCGATGGCGTCGCAGAAGCCGTGCATGAGCAGCATCAGCCGCCGCTCGGCCTCCGCGCCGGGGGCGTGCAGCGCGCCGGGGGCGAAGCCGCGCTCCGCCGCCTTGTCGAGGAGCGAGCGCGCGCGCACCGCGGTGTAGACGAGATAGGGCCCGGTCTTGCCCTCGAAGCGCGTGAAGCGCTCGAGGTTGAAGACGTAGTCGGAGAGCCGGTGGTTCACGAGGTCGGCGAAGCGCAGCGCCGAGATCCCGACGACGCGCGCGACCTCGCGCTTCTCCTCCTCGCCGGCATCCTCGGCGAGGCCGGCCTCGGCGAGGCGCTTGAGCGCCTCGTCGGTCGCCATGGTGATGAGGTCGCCCAGCTTCATCACGCCGCCCGCGCGCGTGCGGAAGGGCTTGCCGTCGGGCCCGTTCACCGTGCCGAAGCCGACATGCTCCATCGCCATGCCGCCGGAGATGCCGGCGAGGCGCGAGGCGCGGAAGACCTGCTCGAAATGCAGGTGCTGGCGCTGGTCGACGACGTAGAGCGATTCGTCGAAGCGGCCCTCGGCGCGCGCCTCGATCGTCGCGAGGTCGGTGGTGCCGTACATCGCGCCGCCATCCGACTTCACGAGGATCAGCGGCGGGATCTCCTTCTGGTCGCCCTCGCGCGCCACGCGCACGATCTCCGCGCCCTCGGAGATCTCGACATGGCCGGCGACGCGCATGCGCGCGACCATCGGCGCGATGCGGTCGTTGACCGTGCTCTCGCCGTCCCAGAGGTCGAAGGCGACGTTGAGCCGCGCGAACTCGCCGCGCAGCGCGCCGACCGAGACGGCGATGAAATGGTCCCAGAGCGCGCGATAGCCGGGCCTGCCCGATTGCAGCTCGGCGGTGGCGCGGCGCGCGGCCTCGCGGAAGGCCGGGTCGTCCTTGGCGCGCTGCGCGGCCTGAGGGTAGAGGCGCTCGAGGTCCTCGATCGTCACCGGCGACTGCGCCGGGAAGGGTCCGTGCGCGCCCGGCGCGAACCACGGCGCCGCCGGGTCGGCGCGCTCGATCTCCGCGATCAGCATGCCCATCGGCAGGCCCCAGTCGCCGAGATGGATGTCGCCGACCACGTCGTGCCCGGCGAAGCGCAGCACGCGCTGCAGCGTGTCGCCGATGATCGAGGAGCGCAGGTGGCCGACATGCATCGCCTTGGCGACGTTCGGCCCGCCGAAATCGACGAGGATGCGGCGCGGCGGCGACGCCGGCGCGACGCCGAGGCGCGGGTCGGCGGCGAGGTCGCGCGTCGCCTCGACGATCGCCGCGTCGGTCGCCAAGAGGTTGATGAAGCCCGGGCCCTCGACCGTCACCGCGGCGATCATCTCGACGCCCGCGAGCGCCGCCACCACGGCGGTGGCGAGCTCGCGCGGGTTGCGCCGCGCGGCCTTGGCGGCGGCCATCGCGCCGTTGCACTGGAACTGGCAGAGCTCGGGGCGGCGCGAGACATCGACCGCGCCCAGCGCGGGATCGAGGCCCGCCGCGGCGAAGGCCGCGCGCACGTGGTTCTCGAGGCGCTGGCGCAGCGCGATCGCTTGCGTGGGGGACATCGCTCGCCTTCCTGTTGCGGCGCGGGGTTTAGCGCCCCCGCGCCGGGGCCGCAACAGCCGCGCCGCTTGACGCGCGGGCCGCGGCCGGGGCACCTCCTGCGCATGGCAGACACGCTTCCCCGCCGCGCGCTCGTCGCCGCCGGCCTCGCCGCAGCCATCGCGCCGCTGCCCCGCGACGCCGGGGCCACGCCCGCGGAGGCGCGCGAGCTCCTGCGGAGGCTGGCGCCCGGCGCCGCGCGCGAGGGCCGCGTCACCCTGCGCATCGAGGCGATCGTCGACAATGGCGCGCAGGTCCCCCTGGTCGTCGCCGTGGACAGCCCGATGACCGAGGCCGACCACGTGCGCGCGCTGCACGTCGTCGCCGACGGCAACCCCGCGCCGGGCGTCGCCAGCTTCGCCCTCACGCCGCGCGCCGGGCGATGCGAGGTGTCGATGCGCCTGCGCCTCGCGCGCTCGCAGCGCGTGGTCGCGCTCGCCGAGATGAGCGACGGCAGCCTGTGGACCGCCAGCCGCGAGGTCACGGTGACCGTCGGCGGCTGCTCGGCCTGAGGCGCGCGATGGCCACGGACCTCGCCCCGCGCGTGCGGCTTCCCGCCTCGGCCAGGCGCGGCGAGGTCGTGGAGGTCCGCGTCCTCGTGCAGCACCCGATGGAATCCGGGCAGCGGCGCGACGAGGCCGGCCGCCTAGTGCCCCGCCGCATCCTCAACGCGCTGGTCGTGCGCTACCTTGGCCGCGAGGTGATGCGCATGCGCCTCGAGCCCGCCATCGCGGCCAATCCCCTGCTCGGCTTCTTCCTGCGCGCCGAGGAGACGGGCATGGTCGAGCTGGAATGGACCGACGACGACGGGACCATCCACCGGTCCAGCCACAGGCTGAACGTCGCCGGCTGAGCCGGCGGGAAAGGACGATCCATGTCGCCCGCAGGTCCCTTCGACGAGGAGGGCCTCGCCCTGCTCGAGGAATTCCTGATGTCCGAGCGGGCGCCCGAGCACTGCATGCAGCTCTCCGAGGTCGACGGGCTGCTCGCCGGGATCGCCGCCGGGCCGTCGCCCGTGCCGATGGAGGAATGGCTGCCCGTGGCGATGGACGGCGAGCCGGCCTTCGCCTCGCCCGAGGAGCGCGCGCTGGTGCTCGGCCTGCTCGCGCGCCGGCTGGAGGACACCGCGGCGACGCTGCGCCAGGAGCCGGAGGCCTACGCGCCGCTGTTCTGGGAGGATGATCGCGGCGAGCCCTACGCCGCCGACTGGGCCGAGGGCTTCCGCGAGGCGATGCGGCTGCGCGCCGAGGACTGGGCGCCGCTGCTGGAGGACGAGGAGGCGAACGTGCTGCTGGCGCCGATCGCCGCGCTCTGGGACGCGGAGGAGCCGCGCGAGGACCTCGACCCGTCGGAGCAGGCGCGGCTCCAGGACGAGGCGACCGGCCTGGTGCAGGCCTCGGTCGTCGGGATCCACCGCTACTGGTATCGGCGCGGCCGGGCCGCCGGCGGCTGAACGCGGCGGCGACGACACGGGGCATGCGGATGCGCAAGGCGGCGCGGGGACGCATGGCGGCCATCGGCGCGCGGCTCGCCGCGCTGGCGCTGCTCGCCGGCTGCGCGCACGAGATGACGGCCGGCGACGTCGAGCTGTTCCAGCCGCCGATCGTCGCGACCGCGGCGCCGGCGCGGCCGCTGCGCGGGTCCTTCAGCCTGGAGAACAACACGACGCGCGTCGGCCTCGCGCCGATGCGCCCGCTCGTACCCGCCCATTCCGGGCCCGGCCGCATGCTGGCGAGCTGGAACCCGCATCAAGCGGGCGTCGCGGGACGGCCCGTCTTCATCGTGATGCATGGCGGGCACGGGCTCGTGCCCGGCAATTTCGCGACCGCGCTGTGGCTGCGCCGCGACCTCGGCGCGAGCGTGCTCGTCCTCGATTCCTTCTGGAGCCGCGGCATCGAGGAGAACTGGCTCGAGCGCACGCGCTACGGCGTCAACATGCGCGTCCTCGACGCGATCGCCGCGGCGCGCTGGCTGCGCGACACGCAGGGCACCGACCCGCGCGGCACGTTCGTGGTCGGCGACAGCCAGGGCGGCTGGACGGCGCTGCGCCTGTTCACCGACGAGCCCTTCCTCGAGCGCGAGCGCGCCGGGCTCTTCCGCGGCGGCATCGCGCTCTATCCGGTCTGCCGCTCCGCCGGCACGGCGTTCAGCCCGCGCCTCGGGCCCTATTCCGGGCCGGTCATCGTCTTCACCGGTGGGCGCGACACCGCGACGCCGCCCGACCAGTGCGCGCGCGAGACCTTCACGCGCGCGGCGGCGTGGACGCATTATCCCGACCAGACCCATGGCTGGGACACCGCCAACCGCGGCGCGCACAGCCCGGCGGTCGATGGCGAATGCGGCCGCGCGATGAACAGCTACAACCATTTCGCGGTCTGCCGCAGCGACGCCACGACCGCCGACATGCGCAGGCGCATCGCCGAGTTCGTCGCTGCGCGGCGCGCGGGACAATGACAGGAGACGGGAGTACGCCCATGGACAAGCCAGCCGCCATCGCCCACCGCCCGACCATCGC
>VGDA01000213.1 GCA_016869915.1 Alphaproteobacteria bacterium | reverse complement strand
CGACATGGGCTTCTCGGTGCCGCTCGACCACGCGATCCGGCTGGGCCGCGCCTATGCCGAGCACGACATCTACTTCCTGGAGGAGCCGCTCTCGCCCGACGACGTGACGGGCTTCGCCAAGCTGGTCGCCGCCTCTCCGACGCCGATCGCGACCGGCGAGAAGGCGAGCCACGAATTCGACTACCTCGACCTCATGGATCGCGGCCAGCTGCGCATCATCCAGCCGGACATCGCGCGCATGGGCGGCATCACCGCGACGATGCGCGTGGTCGCGCATGCCGAGGCGCGCAACGTGCGCGTGATCCCGCATTGCTGGTCGACCGACATCCTCGTGGCCGCGACGCTGCACTGCATCTCGACCATGCACGACTGCCCGTACCTGGAATACAACGTGACGGACAACCCGCTGCGCACGGACCTGCTGGTCCATCCGATCCGCCCGCGCAACGGCGTCGTCTCCGTCCCCGACGCCCCCGGCCTCGGCATCGAGCTGCGCGAGGACACGCTGGCGAGGTATCGCTGGACGCCGTGAGGGCGGCGTCGCGGCGCGATCAGCGCGCGAGTTCGGGGATCGGGGAGAGCGGCGGCTTGCCGGCGAAATGGGCGCGCAGGTTGTCGAGCGCCATCGCCTCGCAATCGGCCCAGGTCTCCTCGGTGCTGCCCGCGATGTGCGGCGTCAGCACGGCGTTGTCGAGCGCGTGGAACGCCGGCGACATGCGCGGCTCGTCGTCGAACACGTCGAGGCCGGCGCCGGCGATCGAGCGCGCCTGCAGCGCCGCGAGCAGTGCCGCCTCGTCGATCACGCTGCCGCGCGCGATGTTCACGACCACGCCCTGGGCGCCGAGGGCACGCAGCGCCGCGGCATCGACCAGGTGGCGCGTCGCCGCGCCGCCCGGCGAGGCGACGACCAGCACGTCCGCCCACTCCGCCATGGCCAGCACGCTGTCGAAGTAGCGATGGGGCACGTCGGCCCGGCGGTTGCGGTTGTGGTAGCCGACCGGCATGTCGAAGGCCGCGGCGCGCCTGGCGACCTGCATCCCGATGCGGCCGAGCCCGAGGATGCCCATGCGCCGGCCGGTGGCTCGATGCGCGAGGCCGGGCAGGCGCTCGCTCGTCCAGCGCCCCGCGCGCACGAAGCGGTCGCCCTCCGCGATGCGCCGCGCGACGGCGAGGAAGAGCGCCATCGCGTGGTCCGCGACGCAGCGGTCGGTGAGGCCCGGCGTGTTGGTGACGACGATGCCGCGCGCGCGGCACGCCGCGATGTCGACGCGGTCGTAGCCGACGCCGAACCCGGCGACGAGGCGAAGCGCGGGCAGGGCGGCGACCTGCGCCGCGGAGATGCCGAGGCCGCCGGTCGTGACCGCCGCTGTCGCGGCGGCCGCGCGCGGGTCGTCGATGGAAACGACCTCGAACTCGCCGGCGAGGCCGCGGATGAAGACGTCCCTGAGGCCGCCCAGGTTGACGACGAGCTCAGCCATTGGACGCGTGCCTGCGCAGCGAGGCGAGCAGGGCGTCGATCTCCGCCTCGGTGCCGTCGAAGCGGCAGACGAAGCGCGCCATGTCCGCGGAGCGGCGCACGAAGCGGATGCCGTCGCGCTCGAGCCCGTCCATGACGCGCGGCGTGGTGCGCAGGAAGATCTCGTTGGCCTCGATCGGCGCCCAGAGCGAGACGCCCGGGATGCCGCGCGCCCCCTCGTCGAAGCGCGTCGCGAGCGCGTTGGAGCGGCGCGCGTTGCGCAGCCACAGGTCGCCGTCGAGATAGGCGAGGAGCTGCGCCGCGGCGTAGCGGCCCTTGGACCAGACATGGCCGGCGCGTCGGACCTGCCAGGCCATGCGCGCGGCGACCTCGTCGTCGAAGACCACGATGGCGTCGCAGAGCAGCCCGCCATTCTTGGTCATGCCGAAGGACAGGATGTCGACGCCCGCGCGGGTCGTGAGCTCCGCCGGGCTGCAGCCCAGGCGCGCGACGGCGTTGGCGAAGCGCGCGCCGTCCATGTGGACCTTGAGCCCGTGGCGGCGCGCGACCTCGGTCGCGGCGCGGACCTCCGCGGGCGCGTAGACCGCGCCGAGGTCGGTGGCCTGGACGAGGTTGAGCGAGGCGGGCTGCGAGCGATGCATCATGCCCTTGCCCTGCGCCGCGACGGCGGCGTCGAGCGCGGCCGGGTCGACCTTTCCGTGCGGGCCGGGCACGGTGACGATCAGGCCGCCGCCGCTGAAGAAGCCCGCGGCGTTGACCTCCGAGGTCAGGATATGCGCGCGCTCGTGGCAGAAGGCGGCGCCCCAGGACGGCGTGATCGCCGCCATCGAGAGCGCGTTGGCCGCGGTGCCGGTGGCGACGCAGAAGACCCGCGCCCTGGCCTCGAAGAGGTCCGAGAATCGCTGCTGCAGCTCCGTGGACCACGTGTCGCCGCCATAGCCCGTGGCGGTGTCGCGGTTGGCGCGGGCGATCGCCTCGATCACCTCGGGCGACGCGGCGCCGACGTTGTCGCTGCGGAAATCCGGCCCGAGGGCGGGCTGTCGCGTGTCGTCCATCAGGTTTCCCCTGCCATGCTCGCGCGACCCTAACCGCCGTGCCGCGATGATGCTAGCCTCGCGACGGCGCGGCGGCATGCCGCGCGTGCAAGCAGGCGGGGGAAGAGCGCATGCCGACCGAACCGAAGATGTATCTCAACGGCAGGATCGTCGACTACGCGGACTGCCGCATCCACGCCTTCGCCTCGGTGGTGAAGTACGGGACCGGCGTGTTCGAGGGGCTGCGCGCCTACTGGAACGGCGACGCGAAGCAGCTCCATGTCTTCCGCCTGCGCGAGCACATGGAGCGCATCCGCTACGGCATGAAGGCGATGCGCTACGCGGACATCCCGCCGCTCGAGGAACTCGAGCGCGCGATCGTCGAGGTCAGCCGCGCCAACGCGATCCGCGCGACCACGCATTACCGCATGATCGCCTTCCTCGACGGCGACGACGAGCTGGCGACGACCGGCCCGACGGGCATCGTGGTCGGCGCGGTCGTGCGCGGCAGCTCGCCGAAGGTCGAGACGGGCATGGCGGCGATGATCTCGTCCTACGTGCGCATCGCCGACAACGCGATGCCGCCGCGCGTGAAGTGCACCGCCAACTACGTCAACAACCGCGCCGCCGAGCTCGAGGCGCGCGCCGGCGGCTATGATGGCGCGCTCATGCTGACGCAGGAGGGCAAGCTCTCCGAGGCGAGCGGCGCCTGCGTCTTCATGGTGCGCAACGGCAGGCTGGTGACGCCGGACCTCGGCAGCGACATCCTCGAATCGATCACGCGCGACACGGTGATCGAGCTCGCGCGCACCAAGCTCGGCCTGCAGGTCGAGGAGCGCCGCATCGACCGCAGCGAGATCGCCGCGGCCGACGAGATGTTCGCCTGCGGCTCAGGCTGGGAAGTGATGCCGATCAACTCGGTCGCGCGCATGGATGTCGGGGACGGCAAGCCGGGCCCGGTCACCCGCACGCTGCAGAAGGCCTATTTCGACGTCGTCCACGGCCGGACGAACACCCATCCCGGTTGGCTGACGCCGGTCTGGTGAGGCCCGCCACCCCTCGCGGCGCCAGCGACGGCGCCGCGAGGGGGAACCGGCCTCAGGCGTGCTTGCGCAGCGCCGCCACCAGGCGGTCGATGTCCTGCTCGTCGTTGTAGACATGCGGGCTGATGCGCAGGCGGTCGCCGCGCAGGCTCACATGGACGCCCTCCGACCAGAGCTTCCTGCCGATGTCCGGCGCCCAGCCCCTGGGGTTGGAGAGGCCGATGAGGTGGCCGATGCGGCGGTCGGCGCGCGGCGCGCCGAGGCCGAGCTCCGCGCCGCGCTCGGCGATGCGCGCGGTCATCGGCGCCAGCGTCGCCGCGATGCGCGCCACGCTCCACTCCAGCAGCTGGCCGAGCGCGGCCTTCGCCATCGGCAGGGCGATGAAGTTGCTGCGCTCGCCCATGTCGAAGCGCCGCGCGCCGGGCTCGAACTCGAAGACATGCTCGAAGGACGAGCCCATGTTCGAGCGCGCGCCCTCGCGGTTGAAGCCGTGGAACTCGATGCCGACGCCCGACTGCCGGTGCGGGGCGACGTAGAGGAAGCCAAGCACGTAGGGGCAGAACAGCCACTTGTAGCCCGAGCACATCACGTAGTCGGGCTGCACCGCGGCAAGGTCGAGCGGCGCCGCGCCCACCGACTGCGTCGCGTCGACGACCAGCGCCGCGCCCACCTTGCGCGCCGCGGCGCCGACCGCGACGAGGTCGATCAGCGCGCCGTCGGACCAGTGGCAGTTCGGCACCGCCACGACGGCCGTCGCGGCATCGACATGGGCGAGCACCGCGGCCGTCCAGTCGCCATCCGCGGGGCGGGGCACGACGCGCACGCTGCCGCCGGCGTCGATCGCCTGCTTGTGCCAGACATAGAAGTTCGAGGAATGCTCGTGCTCCGGCACGACCACGTTCTGGCCGCGCGCGATCCGCACGTTGGCCGCCGCCACCGCGAGGCCGTAGCTGGAGGACGGGACGATCGAGATGTCGTCGGTGCGCGCGCCGAGCAGCCGCGCGAACAGGCCGCGCACCTCCTCGACCTCGTCGTAGAAGCTCTCGCGCTCGATCGTCCAGGGATGGACGCGGCGGTCGATGCCCGCGACGCCGGCCGCGCGCACGGAATGCAGGAACGGCCCGAAATAGGCGCAGTTGATGTAGGCGATGTCGCGCGGGACGTCGAAGAGATGCCTCTGGCCCGGAAGCGGCGCGGCCGCGGTCGTCGTGGTCATGCCGTCATTCCCCCTTGCGGCCGGCACGATTTCCGTCCCGCATTGCGGCAGCGAAGCTAGCACGGACAGGAGGACTGGCATGGCCGATCCGCATCTCGCCACGCCCGCGGGCCGCAGGCGCGCCCGCGCGCTCGGCATCCCCTTCGAGGGCGAGCCCGGGCGCCTGAACGCGATCACCGACGTGCCCGGCGTCGAGGTCGGCTATCGCACGCTGGTCTCGGGCGAGGGGCCGCTCGTCGTCGGCCGCGGCCCGGTGCGCACCGGCGTGACGGCCATCCACCCGCGCGGGCGCGCCGGCGCCGGCATCCCGGTCTTCGCGGGCGTGCACAGCCTCAACGGCGCGGGCGAGATGACGGGCTTCGCGTGGATCGAGGAGGCGGGCAGGACGGAGCTGCCCATCGCGGTGACGAACACGCATTCCGCCGGCCTGGCGCGCGACGCGCTGGCGAAGTGGATGGTCGCGCGCCATCCCGGGCGCATGGAGCGCTGGGTGCTGCCGGTCGCCGCCGAGACCTATGACGGCCATCTCAGCGACATCAACGGCTTCCATGTCCGCGACGAGGACGTCTTCGCCGCGCTCGACGCCGCCGCGGGCGGCCCGGTCGAGGAAGGCAGCATCGGCGGCGGCACCGGGATGATCTGCTACGAGTTCAAGGGCGGCTCGGGCACGGCCTCGCGCCGGCTGCGCCTCGGCGGCGGCGACTTCCATCTCGGCGTCTTCGTGCAGGCGAATTTCGGGCGACGCGAGCAGCTCGCCATCGCCGGGCTCCCGGTCGGCCGCTGGCTGGCCGAGGGCGCGCCGGGCCTGCCCGACCATGGCTCGATCATCGCGGTGGTCGCGACCGACCTGCCGCTGATGCCGCACCAGCTCAAGCGCCTCGCGCGGCGCGCGGGCATGGGCGTCTCGCGCAGCGGCTCGATCGCCGCGCATGGCTCGGGCGACATCTTCCTCGCCTTCTCGACGGCGAATGCCGGCTTCTTCGCGGCGAAGGACGAGATGCGCACGCTCGAGGCCTGGCCCGACGAGGGCCTCAACCCGGCCTTCGCCGCGGTGATCCAGTGCGTCGACGAGGCGGTGCTGAACGCGATGGTCGCCAACGAGGCGATGATCGGGCGCGACGGGCACCACGTGCCCGCGCTGCCGCATGCGCCGGTCGAGGCCTGGTGCCGCGCCCTGCGCGCCGGCCCGCCGCCGGGCTGAACCCGCGGCGGGCGGCGCGCGCGCGACTCAGCTCGCGCGGTCGGTCGCGAGATGCGCGACGCAGTCGCCGCGCTCGACGCGGCCCTGGTGGCGCTTGCAGACCAGGAGCCCGTCGCGCTTGAAGTGGCAGAGGATGGGCTCGCGCGCCGGGTTGTCGACGAAATGGACCTGGCCGCAGGGCTGGCCGGCCTTCACCATCTCGCCCAGCTCGCAGAACGGCTCGAAGAGGCCGGGCTCCGGCGCGTAGACATAGTAGTCCTTGCCCTTGAGCTCGACGAGGCGCGTCGGCCCGTCGCTGTGGATCTTCCAGTCCTTCAGCACGCCGGCATGGGCGAGCAGGTTGCGCACGCCGCGCTCGACGATGCGCACGCCGGGGATCGAGACGCGCCCGCAGCCGCCGAACTCGCCGCCCAG
>VGDA01000212.1 GCA_016869915.1 Alphaproteobacteria bacterium | reverse complement strand
ATGTTGGAACGAGGTTGATGTCGGGTTCCGGGTCTCCGAGGAAGCGCACGGCGATGCTGACGGACCAGGACGCGCTGCGGCTGGCCGCGGATTCATGCGACCTCGCTCTCGTCGTCGACCGCACCGGGACGATCCGCGAAGTGGCCGGGGGTAACCCCGAGTTGCTGGCTGCCCTCGGGGCGGGCGGACAACTCGCCGGCAAGAATTGGGTAGACCTCGTCGTCCCGGATGGCCGGCCCAAGATCGCGGCGTTGCTTGCCGATGCCGAGGAACGCAAGGCCGGCAAGCCCGCGAGATGGCGCCATGTGAACTATTCCCCGCGCACGCGCGGCCCCGACATCCCCGTCCTCCACGCCGCGGTGCCGCTGCACGCCGGCGGACCGATCGTCGTGTTCGGCCGGGATCTGCGCACCGTCGCCGCGCTGCAGCAGCGCCTGACCGACGCGCAATTCTCGTTCGAAGCGGAGATGGCGCGCGTCAGGGAGGCCGAGCAGCGGTATCGCGCCCTGTTCCAGGCGCTTCCCGAGCCGACCCTGATCCTCGACGGCCGCGACGCCCGGGTCGCCGACGCGAACCTCGCCGCGCAGGCCGCGTTCGACATTTCCGGCCTGCGCGGCGGCGCGCGTCCGGCGACCGACCTGGTCGCTCCGGCGGCGCGCAAGGCGCTCGAACTGGCGATCTCCGCGGCGCGCAGCTCGCGCCGCGAGGAAAGCCTGGATGCTGCCCCCGCCGGTCGCAAGGCGCCCTTGCGCCTGTCGGTCATGTCCGCGGGCCAGGCCGCGGACGCCCCCGTGTTCCTGCGCGCGGCTTCGCCGATCCGCGAAGGGGGCATGGCGGTCGCGGACGCCCTCGCCGAGCTCGCGCCCGACGCGATGGTCGCGACCGGGCCCGATGGCGGGATCCGTTACGCGAACCGCGCCTTCGCCGAGATGGCGCAGATCGGCGGGTCCGAGCACGCAGCCGGCGAGCCCGTCGAACGCTGGCTCGGGCGCGATGGCGTCGACATCGACGTCCTGCTCGCCAATCTGCGCCAGCGCGGGGCGGTCCGGCATTACGGGACCGTCATGCGCGGCGAGCGCGGCGCAATGCGGGACGTCGAGGTCAACGCGCTCGCGCGCGCCGACGGGACAGGGCATGTCTTCGTCGTCCGCGCGGTCGAAGGTCGGATCGCGCCCACCCATGCGGAGCGCGGACGCGACGCTGGCCGCACGCCCGCCCAACTCGCCGAGTTGATCGGACGCGTATCCCTCAAGGATCTCGTGCGCGAGTCGACCGACGCGATCGAGCGCATGTGCATCGAGGCCGCGCTCGAGCTCACCGGAGACAACCGCGCCTCGGCTGCCGAGATGCTCGGGCTCAGCCGCCAGAGCCTGTACGTGAAGCTCCGCCGCTTCGATCTTGTCGGAGCCGACGGGCGCGACGATGGCTGAGCCGTCGGCTCGCCCGGGTGGGGCCGGCCGCCCCCGGTTGTCCGCGGTCCTCGAGTTGCTCAAGCCGATCACCTGGTTCGCGCCGATGTGGGCCTATGGATGCGGCGTCGTGTCCTCGGGCCGGTCGGTGCTCGACGAACCCGCAGGCGCGGTGCTGGGGGTCCTGCTGGCAGGACCGCTCGTCTGCGCCACGAGCCAGGCGGTCAACGACTGGTTTGACCGGCATGTCGACGCGATCAACGAACCACAGCGACCGATCCCCTCGGGTCGATTGCCGGGTCGCTCGGGGCTCCATGTCGCGATCGCCTGGACGGCGCTGTCGCTTGCCGTCGGGTCGTTGCTCGGGCCCTGGGGGTTCGGCGCGACGATCGCCGGCCTCGCGCTCGCCTGGGCCTACAGCGCACCGCCATTCCGGCTCAAGCGCGAGGGCTGGATCGGCAACGCGGCCGTCGCCGTCTGCTACGAGGGGCTGCCATGGATTACGGGCGCCGCGGTCATGGGCGTCGCGATGCCCGACGCGCGCATTCTGGCCCTCGCCGCCCTGTACAGCTTCGGCGCCCACGGGATCATGACGCTCAACGACTTCAAGTCGGTCGACGGCGACAGGAAGATGGGGATTCGCTCGTTGCCGGTGCGGCTCGGCGTGGAGGCCGCGGCGCGCGTGGCGTGCGCGTTCATGGTCGCGCCGCAGGTCCTGGTGATCGCGGCGCTGTGGCATTGGGATTCGCGCGTCGCGGCGTCGTGCGTCGCGGCGCTGCTCGCCGCGCAGGTGGTGCTGATGGCACGGCTGCTGCGCCAGCCGCGGGAGCGCGCGCCCTGGTACAACGCGACTGGAACGACGCTGTACGTGCTCGGCATGCTCGCCAGCGCCATCGCGATCGGCCGGGCCGCGTGACGCGACCGCCAGGCGACGATCCCGAGCGTCCCGAACGCGCCCCGGGACCCTGTTGCAACGCAGCAAGGCCAGCCGGATTTCCGGGACAGAATTCGTCGCCAGCCGCTGTTTTCCGGCCATATTCGCGCCGAATGCGCAGCGGATCGCGCCACCGCAGCGCAACGAAGGCGCCGTGGCACGCATCCGCTGTCAATCGAACTTGACAGATCGTCCCTCCGAACGCGACGCTTCGTCGCAGGCGCCTCGTCGACCGGTGCGCAGGTCGGCCCTCCACGGGGACGACGACATGGTCGGGAGAGCGCGCCAGGGGGGATGGCCGATGCGACATTTCGTGAAAGCCGCAACGCCGGAAATCTCGGCAGGCGTCGACGCACCGGGAACCCGCCGCGGGTCCACCCGCAGGGCCGCGCCGGCCGATCGCATGGGTCCGGTCGGAATGCTGGTCAGCAGCGTCATCATTCCGCATGTCGCACGGGCATGCCGACTCTCGACGACCGGCGAGGAGGCGCGGATGGCTCGCCTGAGGAACGCGGACATCGATGCCTTCTCCGCCTCCCTCCTGGCCCGCGACGAAGCCGATGCGAGACGCGCAGTCGAAGCCCTGCTCGCCGATGGCGCGAGCGTCGACGATGTCGCCGACGCCTTCCTCGCCCCCGCCGCGCGCCTGCTCGGCGCGCGCTGGGAAGACGACACGCTCAGCTTCGCGGAAGTGTCCACGGGCATGACGCGCCTCCATGTCCTGCTGCACATGATGGGACGACGCCTGCACGCCGGCGGCGCTCCCACGGGAAGACGGCTCCTGATGGCCAACAATCCCGGCGAACGTCATGCCTTCGGCCCGTTGATGGTGGCCGAGCATTTCCGCCGGGCCGGCTGGGACAGCCGGTTCGACCCCGCCGCCACGACCGCCACGATCGTGCGGGAGGTCGGGACCGGGACGCTCGACGTCATCGGCCTGTCCTGCGCTGCGGAACGGTATCTCGACGACCTTCAGCGTTGCATCCGCGCCGTCCGCGCCGCGGCGCGCGGCCGGCCGCTCTGCCTGCTGGTGGGGGGAAAGGCCTTCTCCGGACGACCGGAACTCGCCAGCCGCGTCGGTGCCGACGCGACGGCGGAAGACGCGCCGGGCGCCCTCGCCGCGGTCGCGCGACTGCTGCCTGCGGCGGCGACGACGCATTGACGCGGCCGCGGTCCGCGCGGCCGGGACGGAGGCGGGACATGGCGGCAGCGAAACAGGACCAGCCTGGCGGCCTGGGCTGGTCGGGCATAGTGCGGCTCGGCGTCGTGCAGGCATGCCTGGGGTCGATCGTCGTGCTCACCACGTCGACGCTCAACCGGGTGATGATCGTCGAGATCGCCTTGCCCGCGGCCATCCCGGGCGCGCTGGTCGCGCTGCATTATGCGCTGCAGTTCCTGCGGCCGCGCTGGGGCTATGGGTCGGACCGAGGGGGCAGGCGCACGCCGTGGATCGTCGGCGGCATGCTTGTCCTCGCCTTGGGCGGCACGGTCGCCGCGGGCGCGACGGCGTTGATGTCGCATGCCCCGGAACTCGGGCTGTCCATGGCGATCCTCGGCTTCGCGCTGGTCGGGCTTGGCGCGGGGTGCGGCGGGACGACCCTGCTCGTGCTGCTCTCCAAGCGCGTCGCCGAGCCGCGTCGGCCGGCTGCGGCGACGATCGTCTGGACGATGATGATCGTGGGCTTCGCGGCGACGGCCGGCATCGCGGGCCGTTTCCTCGACCCCTTCTCCCCCGAGCGCCTGTTCGCGGTCTGCGCGATCGTCTCGGCGCTCGCCTTCACTGTGTCGCTGCTGGCCCTGCGGGGACTGGAGCCCGGGGAGGCCGCCGCGGCGCCCGCAGAGGCAGCGGTGCACGCGACCAATCGCGGGTTTCTGGCCGCGCTCGGCGATGTCTGGCGCGAACCCCACGCGCGCACCTTCGCGATATTCATCTTCATGTCGATGTTCGCCTACAGTGCGCAGGACCTGATCCTCGAGCCCTTCGCGGGCATCGTCTACGGCCTGACGCCCGGCCAGACGACGTCGCTGTCGGGCCTGCAGCATGCAGGGGTGCTGGTCGGCATGGCGACATTCGGCCTCGCCGGCTGGCTCGCCGCCGCGCGCCGTACGACACGCGATCTGCTGCGATGGACGGCCGCGGGCTGCGTCCTGTCTGCCGTGCCGCTCGCGACGCTCGCGCTCGCGGGATGGGGGATGCTGTCCCTGCCGGTCGAGGCGATGGTCGTGTCCCTCGGGATCGCCAACGGCGTCTTCGCGGTGGCGGCCATCGGCAGCATGATGACGCTGGTCGGCCGCGGCCGCTCCGCGCGCGAAGGCACGCGGATGGGCGTCTGGGGCGCGGCACAGGCCTTCGCCTTCGGTCTGGGCGGGTTCGCCGGGACGGTCGCGGCCGACGTGGCGCATGGCGTGCTCGACGATTTCGGGGCTGCCTACGCGCTCGTGTTCGCGGCGGAGGCGGCGCTGTTCGTGGTCGCCGCAGCGATCGCGCTGCGCCTCGGCTCCTTCGCGCGCGTCCCCCCGCGCGCATCCCTGCCCGCCAGCGCCGGCGCGATCGAGGAGTTCGATGTCGCGGTCATCGGCGGCGGACCGTCGGGAGCAACGGCGGCCGAGGCGCTGGCGCGCTCGGGTGCCCGGGTGCTGCTGCTGGACAAGGGCGGCCGGATCAAGCCGTGCGGCGGCGCGATCCCTCCCCGGCTCATCCGCGACTTCGACATACCGGACGAATTGCTGGTAGCGCGGATCCGATCCGCGCGCATGATTTCGCCATCGGGCAAGAACGTCGACATCCCGATCGAAGGCGGGTTCGTGGGAATGGTCGACCGCAAGGATTTCGACGAGTGGCTGCGCGTGCGCGCGGCGGAGGCCGGCGCGCAGCGCCGCACTGGCGAGTTCGAGCAGCTCTATGACGATCCGTCCGGGCGCACGGTCGCGGAATGGCGGGAGCGCGCCCAGGACGGGAGCCTGGAGCGCCGCTTCGCGCGCGTGCGGCTCGTCATCGGCGCCGACGGCGCGAACTCTGCCGTCGCCCGCGCCGAGATACCTGGCGCCGAGACCATGCGTCGCGTCTTCGCGTATCACGAGATCGTCGAGGCGCCGCCAGGGCGGTCCGAGGCCTACGACCCGATGCGCTGCGACGTGATCTATCGCGGCCAGACGTCGCCCGACTTCTACGCCTGGGTCTTCCCGCATGGCTCGACCTGCAGCGTCGGCACGGGCAGCGCGATCAAGGGCTTCTCGCTGCGCAGCGCGGTGGGCGAGGTACGGGCCGCGGCGGGCCTCGGCGGGGCCGCGACGATCCGGTGCGAAGGCGCGCCCATACCGCTCAGCCCGTTGCCGCGCTGGGACAACGGGCGCGACGTCCTTCTGGCCGGCGACGCCGCGGGCGTCGTCGCCCCGGCCTCGGGCGAGGGCATCTACTACGCGATGTACGGCGGACGGCTCGCGGCGGCTGCGGCGTCCGAGATGCTCGCGTCGGGCGACGCGCGCGCGCTGGCATCGGCGCGCAAGCGGTTCATGCGGGCGCACGGCATCGTCTTCCTGATACTCGGGATCATGCAGCGGTTCTGGTATTCGAGCGACAGGCGCCGCGAAAGCTTCGTGGACATCTGCCGCGATCCCGACGTCCAGCGCCTCACCTTCGACGCCTACATGAACAAGGAACTCGTGCGCGCCAGTCCGGGAGCGCATGCCCGGATATTCTTCAAGGATCTGGGCCATCTCTTCGGCTTCCTGAAGCCATGACGCAGCGTGGCAGGCTCGCGCCACTCGCGGCGGGTGCGCTCTGCGCGATCGCAGTCGCCGGCCTCGGCGGGGCGATGACCGACACCGGCCCCTGGTACCTCGCGCTCGAGAAGCCCGCATGGCAGCCGCCGGGTTGGGTCTTCGGCCCCGTCTGGACGGTCATCTTCGCTTGCTGCGCGTGGTCCTTCGGCGAGGCATGGGCGGCTTCGCGCACGCGCGCCGCGCGTGCGACGGTGCTGTGGCTGTTCGGCTTCAACATGTTCCTGAACATCGCTTGGAGCGCGCTGTTCTTCAGGGCGCAACGTCCCGATTGGGCGCTGGTGGAGGTCGCGCTGCT
>VGDA01000211.1 GCA_016869915.1 Alphaproteobacteria bacterium | reverse complement strand
ACCCGCGAAGCGCGCCGCCGCCCTGATGACGTGGACGCCGAGCCCCTCGAAGCGCGCGACGCTGTCATGGGGCGCGATGGCGGCGATGACGCCGTGGACATGCGCGTGGACCTCGCGGAAACGGATCTCCGGCTCCGATGCGTGCACGCCGAAGCGGCTGGCGTCGCGCACCGCCTGCGCGGCTCGGGCCGCCGCGATCAAGGCCTTGGACGGCACGCAGCCGGTGTTGAGGCAGTCGCCCCCCATCTCCCCCTTCTCGATCAGGACGACGGACGCGCCCATCTGCACCGCGCCGGCGGCCACCGACAGGCCGCCCGAGCCCGCGCCGATGATGCAGAGATCCGCGCGCAGCCCGCCCTCGACGCGCTCGGGGCGCCTGGGTGCCAGGGGAGGAGGGGACTCGTCGGCCATGGGTCTCGCTCGGGCAGGATGCGGCAGGCGTCCTGTCGCCTTCGCGGCGACGGGCCCCGAGGTTACACCGCCGGGGGCGGAAATCCCGGCTCGGCGCGCAGGCTCGCCCGGACACGGCTCTGGAGGGCGCGCATCCGGTGCTGCATCATGCGCGACCGGAGATCGACCCCCCCGACACAGGAGACCCGAGCATGGCCATCTTCCGTCCGACGCGCCGCACCGCCCTGCGCTCCGCTGCCCTCGCCACCGTCGCGCTGTCAGGCGCCGGGCTTCCCGCGGCCGCGCAGGCGCAGGAGCTCTCGATCGGGCTGAGCGGCAACGTCACCTCGATGGACCCGCATTTCCACAACCTCTCGCCGAACAACAACGTCGCCGCGCATGTCTTCGACCGGCTCGTCCACCACGACGAGCGCCAGCGCGTCGGGCCCGGCCTCGCGGTGTCGTGGAAGCCGATCGACGACCTGACCTGGGAGTTCAGGCTGCGGCCCGGCGTGCGCTTCCACGACGGTAGCGAATTCGGCGCCGAGGACGTCGTGGCCACGCTCCAGCGCGTGCCCTGGGTCCCGAACTCGCCCTCGCCCTTCACGCTCTACACCCGCGCGATCGTCGCGACCGAGGTCGTCGACCCGCTCACGATCCGCTTCCGCACGCGCGCGCCCTGGCCGCTGCTGCCCAACGACCTCGCGACCGTGTCCATCATCCACCGCTCCATGGCCGAGGCGCCGACCGGCGAGTTCAACGCCGCGCGCGCCTCGATCGGCACGGGCCCGTTCAGGCTGGCCGAGTTCGTGCCCAACGACCGGATCGTCCTCGCGCGCAACGATGCGTATTGGGGGCCGAGGCCGCACTGGCAGCGCGTGACCATGCGCATCATCGTGAACGACGCCGCGCGCACCGCGGCGATGCTCGCGGGCGATGTCGGGATGATCGAGGCGGTGCCGACCACGGACCTCGCGCGGCTGAAGGCGTCGCCGCAGGTCGCGGTGCAGCAGGTCACGTCGAACCGGCTGATCTACCTCGCCATGGACCAGGCGCGCGACCAGACGCCCCATGCCACGGACAAGTCGGGCCAGGCGCTCGCCGCCAACCCGCTCAAGGATCTGCGCGTGCGCCGCGCGCTCAGCAAGGCGGTCAACCGCCAGGCGATCGTCGATCGGCTCTTCGAGGGCTCGGCGATCCCCGCCGGCGGCTTCCTGCCCGACGGCTTCTTCGGCGCCTCGCCGCGGCTGCGGCCCGACGCGCTCGACATCGAGGGCGCGCGCCGCCTGCTCGCCGAGGCGGGCTACCCGAACGGCTTCGCGCTGACGATCCACGGCCCCAACGACCGCTATCCCAACGACGACAAGGTGCTGCAGGCGCTGGGCCCGATGCTCAACCGCATCGGCATCGAGACGAAGGTCCAGACCCTGCCCTGGGCGACCTTCGCGACCCAGGCGAGCGCGCCCAACTACGCCTACAGCGTGGCGCTGCTCGGCTGGGGCAGCGGCACGGGCGAGGTCTCCTCGCCGCTGCGCGCGCTGGTCGGCACGCCCAACCGCGAGAAGGGCACCGGCGCCGCCAATCGCGGCCGCTACTCCAACGCGCGCGTCGACGAGATCTCCGAGCGCGCGATGGGCACCGTCGACGACGCGGCGCGCGAGAAGCTGCTCTTCGAGGCGAGCGAGATCGCGCTCGGCGACCTCGGCATCATCCCGCTCTACTACCAGATCAACAGCTGGGCGACGCGCAAGGGCCTGACCTATGTCGCGCGCAGCGACGAGTACACGCTGGCGCAGTTCGTCCGGCCGGAGGGCTGAGCGCGCGGCTCAGCCGCGCGCCATCGCCGCGGCGATGGCGGCCACCGCCGTCGCGACGTCCGCCTCGTCGTTGTAGAAATGCGGCGCGAGGCGGAGGTTGCCGTCGCGCGCCGAGCACGCGACTCCCTTCGCCCTGAGCGTGGCCAGGACGGCCGCCGGATCGCGGCCGGCCAGCGGCACGGCGACGAGGTGGCTGCGGCGGGCCGCGTCCATCGCGAGGTCCGGGATCCCGCGCGCCGCGAGTTCCGCGCGCAGCCGCGTCGCCAGCGCCGCGACGCGCGCCGCGATGGCCGACGGGCCGATCGCGTGGATGAGGCCGAGGCAGGCCTCGTCGCCGATCGCGGCGAGCCAGGAGATCGACTGGTCGAAGCGCGACGCCGTCGGAGAGAGCTCCATGCGCGGCCCGAAGAAGCTCTCGAAGGGCGCAGCGCCCGCGCGCCAGCCGGCGGAAAGCGGCAGCAGGCGGTCCTGCACCTCGCGGCGGATGTAGAGGTAGCCCATGCCGCGCGCGGCGTTCAGCAGGAACTTGTGGTCGGAGGTCGACAGGAAGTCGACATGCGCGATGTCGGCCGACAGGTCGACAGCGCCCGCGGCCTGCGAGGCGTCGACGAAGAGCCAGGCGCCCGCGCCCCGCGCGATCCCCGCCAGGGCGCGTAGGTCGCTCCGGTGCCCGCTCGCGGTCTGGATCGCGCTGGCGGCGACCATGCGCGTGCCGCCATCGACATGCGCGCGCACGTCGTCCGCCTCCATGCCGCCATCGCGGAACGGGACCTGGCGCACCTCGTAGCCTCGGCGCTCGAGCTGCCGCCACGGGAAATGGTTCGAGCTGTATTCCTGCGCGCCGGTCACGAGGTTCTCGCCGGGCCGCGCGGCGACGAACTGCGCGGCGACGAGGCCGGCCGCCGCGCTGACCGATGGCACGAGCGCCACGTCGCGCGCCGCGGCCTATCGGGAAAGGCTGAGCGTCAGGAACAGGCTGTTGGGGTCGGGACCGTAGCTTCCGAATGGCGGGCATTCGACGAACCCATGCGCCTTGTAGAGCGACACGGCGGGCGCGAAATAGGCGAAGGATCCTGTCTCGAGGCTGAGCCGCGTCAGCCCGCGCGCCCGCGAACTGGCGATGATGTGACGCAGGATGGCGCCGCCGACGCCGCGGCCGCGGGCCGCTTCCAAGGTGTGCATCGACTTCACCTCGCCGTGCTTGGCGTCGAGCGGCTTCATGGCCCCGACCCCCAGCAGCGCGCTGCCCCCCCAGGCCGCCCAGAAATCGATGTCCGGCGTCGCCAGCTTTTCGACGCTGAATACATGGGCGCTGCCCGGCGGCGTCACTTCATGGCATTTGTCGAAGTGATGGCGCAGCAGGGCCACGATGCGCGGGTCGGCAAGGTCGCCACGGACGATGTCCATGCCGCGCCTCCTTTCCTGATCGAGAGAAAGCGGATCCAGGCAACCGATAGCACCCTGGATCGGATTTTGCTCAACCCCGCTCGCGCGCGGCGAGCGCCTCGCGCAGGGACGCGGGCAGCAGCGCGGCGATCCGCGCCGACCAGGCTGCCTCGTGGCGCTGCCACAGCATGCCCGCGCCGACGAGCGCGAAGCCCAGCGCGGAGAGCGCGAAGGGGAAGAGCAGGCTGTCGGCGAAGACGCGCCAGGAGAGATGGCCCAGGTAGCCCGCCACGCCGATCGCGCCGAACACCGCGAAGACGCGCCGGCCGATCACGGCGCCGACGAGGATCATCGCGACATTCGCCAGGCACCAGGCGAGCAGCCGCGGTTCGCTGCCCGCGGCGAGCACCACGCCGCCGCCCCAGGCCGCGACGACGCCGAACAGGTGGAGCCAGAAGGCGAAGTCGCCATGTCGCCGCGCGCGGATGTCGACCGCGAAGCCGAGGAGGATCATCGCCGCGCCGAAGGCGATCGAGACGAGCTCGCGCCCCGCGCCCTCGCGCCCGAGCAGGAGCGGCGCGAGGTCCATGCCCATGTACCAGAGCGTCGCGGCGATCGGCATGACCAGGAACGGGTGGCGATGGCGCAGGAGCAGCGCCGCGCCGGCGGCGAGCGTGCCCAGCTCCATCGCGAGCCAGCGCCCGTCGATGACGGCGTGGTAGTCGCGATAGGCCTCGCGCGGCCCGCTCCACAGGCCGAGCCCGTGCTGCGCGCCGTGGATCGCCAGCGGCACCATCGCCAGCGCGAAGGCGGCCAGGATCCCCGTGGGCACCGGCATCGTCCCGCGCGCGCGCAGGCGCTCGGCCACGGCCAGGGCCAGCGCGCCATGGGCCAGGGCGACGGCGCAGCCGCCCCAGCCGCCGAGCAGCGCCCAGCCGAGCGTCATGAACAGCGACATCGCGCTGATCGCGACGAAGCCGCCGAGATAGTAGAGCGCGTTGCCGAAGGTGAAGCGCGGCCCGGCCGCGGCGGCCTGCCGCGCGCCGAGATGCGCGGCGAGCCTGTCGGCCTGCTCGGCGGTGACGATCCCCGCGGCGACGGCGCCGTCGAGGTCGGTGCGGGCGAGGCTGGCCATGGCGCGCCTCAGTCGAAGCCCGGCGGCGGCACGAAGCCGCGCCATTCGCGCTCGAGCAGCTGCGCGAAGCGGATGGTCGTGTGGTCGCGGTACTGCGCGGACATGATCTGCACGCCGACCGGCAGGCCCTGCCTGGTCTGGCCCGCGGGCGCGACCGTGGCGGGCAGGTAGAAGGCGCCGCCGAGGCCCGCCCAGAACATCTGCTCGGTGCCCGGCTGCCTGCCGCCATTGACGTCGAGCATGCGCTCCCAGCGCTCGCCCTTCTGGTCGTGCGGGAAGGCGGCGGTTGTCGCGGTCGGGCAGAGGATCACGTCCCAGTCGCCGAGGAACGCCTCCCAGGCGAGGCGCATGCGGTGGCGCTGCTCGTTGGCGCGCAGCCAGTCGCGATGGAAGAGCGTGTTCCCGCGCAGCATGCGCGCGCGGTAGCTCTCGTCGCCCGGCGCGAGGCGGCCGGCCTCGGCGACCATCCGCGCCAGCGCCTCGTCGGTCAGCCGCGCGGAGGTCGCCGCGCGCAGCAGCGCGATGTAGACGCGCATCAGCGCGTCGAAGTCGATCTCCGGCCGCGCGGTCATGCTCACCTTCGCGCCGCGCCGCCGCAGGAAGGCCGCGAGCGCGGCGATCTCGTCGCGCACCGAGGCATCGACCTCCGCGTTGCGGTCGTCGAGGATCACCGCGACGCGGAAGTCGCGCAGCGCGCGCCGCTGCTCGCGCGGAAGGACGAGCCGCCAGCCGCGCCCGTCCAC
Organism: Alphaproteobacteria bacterium; assembly: GCA_016869915.1. Classification (GTDB taxonomy): domain Bacteria; phylum Pseudomonadota; class Alphaproteobacteria; order CACIAM-22H2; family CACIAM-22H2; genus CAIOSQ01. The sequence goes on along the minus strand of VGDA01000211.1, from coordinate 961 downwards.
CGCGTCGGGCCCCACCATCGCGTCGAGCGCGACGGCGAGGTCGCCGGCGCCGCGCGCCATCGGCCCGATCGCCGAGATGTCGGAGAGGGCGACGTTGCCGGGAAGCGCGTGGCCGCGCGGGCTGGCGATGCCCCAGGTCGGCTTGTGGCCGTAGACGCCGCAGTAATGCGCGGGGTTGCGGATCGAGGCGCCGATGTCGGACCCGGCCTCGAGCCCGGTGAGGCCCGCGGCCAGCGCCGCCGCCGAGCCGCCCGAGGAACCGCCGGGCCCGCGCGCGAGGTCCCAGGGGTTGTTCGTCGTGCCGTGGATCGCGTTGAAGCTCTGCCAGTCGGCGAGCATCAGCGGCACGTTGGTCTTGCCGAAGACGATGGCGCCGGCGGCCTCCAGCCGCTGCACGGCGAGCGCGTCCTGGCGCGCGACATTGTCCTTCAGCGCTGGGTCGCCCCAGCTCGTGCGCATGCCCGCGACGTCGAAGCTATCCTTGATCGTCATCGGCACGCCGAGCAGCGGGCGGCCGCGCGCGCCGCGCGCCAGCGCCTTGTCCGCCTCGCGCGCCCTGCGCCGCGCGCGCGCCGCCGCGAGCTCGATGACCGCGTTGATGCGCGGGTTGTGGGCCTTCACCCGCGCCAGGAAGAGCTCGAGCAACTCGACCGACGAGACGCGTCGCGCGCGCAGCGCGGCGGCGAGGCTGGTGGCGGTGCGGAAATGCAGTGCGGTCTGGGCCATCGCGTCGATCCCCCCGGGTCGAGGGCGGCAGCCTAGCAAGAACCCTCTCCAGGGCAGAATCCCAGAGGAGTTCTGCCTTGGAGAGAATTTGGCCGAGTTGTTCTAACCTCCGGGGGCCAGCAAGCGCATGGGCCCGGACCAGGAATGACGAAACCGATCGTCGGCGTGATCGCCAACGCGCACCGCATCGAGAACCGATTCGACGTCCAGATGGCGGGGCAGCGCAACCTGCGCG
>VGDA01000210.1 GCA_016869915.1 Alphaproteobacteria bacterium | reverse complement strand
TCGAGCAGCGAGACGGGCTCGCCGGCGACCAGCATCCCGAGTGCCAGCGCGCAGGCGGGGCCGATGCGCTGGTGCTGGGCGCCGAAGAATCCATGGGGGCGCTTCTAGCGCCGCGGCGCCCAGGCCTTCAGCCCGGCGACCAGCGCCACGCCCAGCGCGCTCTTGAGCAGCGTCGCAAGGAGGAAGGGCGCGGCGCCGACCAGCCAGGCCTTCTCGAGGCCGATGGCGGTCGCGAGCCAGGCGAGGCCGAAGGCGAAGATCACGGCATGGCCCGCGAGCATCGCCGCGGCGAGGCGCAGGAGGCCACCCTGGCCGATGGCGCCGGCGAGCCAGGCGGCGGCGAGGAAGCCCGCTAGGTAGCCGCCCGTCGGGCCGGCCATGTAGGCGAGGCCGATGCCGCGCTCGGGCGTGTCCGCGAAGACCGGCAGGCCGACCGCGCCCTGCAGCAGGTAGAGCGCCACCGTCGCGGTGCCGAGGCGGCTGCCATAGGCCACGCCCAGCACCAGCACGACCATGGTCTGCATGGTCATCGGCACGGGGTGGAAGGGGACCTTCAGCTTCGCCGAGATCGCCAGCAGCACCGATCCCGCGAGCGCGAGGAGCACGGCGCGCAGGATCGAGCGGCCGGCGTGGCCGGAACCGGCGAAGAGCGAGGAAAGCCTGGCGTCGCGGACGGGAGAGGACATCTTGCAAGCACCATGCGATGGGGACGGATGGCGCGAGGCTATCATCGCGACCCGCGCGGCGGCAAAGCGCTGATCCCGTCGTGGGGCGCAAGCAGAAGCCAGTCCGCTCCCGAGCCGGGTACGCGATCCGACACGTCCGTCTCGACGACGAGGCCGACGCGCTCAGCCGCACGATCGAGGTCGCCCCGCGACCACGCGCGGATCTTGAAGCGGTCCTCGTACCGGCGCAGCGAAGGGACATGGGAAGGATCGCGGAGCTCGATCCGCTCGCAATAGGCGAAGAGCCCGGCGCCGAGGGGTTCCAGGTCGACCTCGCGCAGAATGCGGGCAGTCTCGCAGCGCCGCGAGGCGAAGAGCATCGCGCGAGGCAGGTCGAGCAGGATCCGGCCGCCGGGTGCAAGGCTGGCGCGTGCGGCGGCGAGCGCCGCATCAAGGCCGTCGCACGTCGTCACGTAGGACAGCACGCCGAACGCGCAAAGCGCGAGGTCGAATCGCGCCTCGCCCCGGTAGTCCTGCATCCTGCACGCGACGCGGCACGGCCCGCGCGGGCCTGCCTTGGCGGCGAGAACATCGAGCATCGCCGCGCTCGGCTCGACCGCGACCACAGCGTGGCCCGCGGCCGCCAGCGGGATTGCAAGCCGACCGGTGCCAGCGCCGAAATCCACGATCGCGCCAGGCTTCGGCAGGAGGTCGGCGACGAGCCCGAGGGTCGCGGCGGTGATCCGCCCCAGGAGTTCGCCGAATTCCTCGTCGCAGGCGAGGTCGTAGGCTTCGGCCCAGCTGTCATGCGGAGTGGAGGCGGGCAATCGCGCCCCCGATGTTCAGCCGGCCTTGGGCGGGTGGTGGATGGCGCAGAGCTTGTGGCCGTCGGGATCGCGCGCATAGGCGATGTAGTAGCCGGCCTTGCGCGTGCCCGGCGGGTCTTCCGCCGTCTGCCCGCCATTGGCGAGCGCGGCGGCGTGGAAGGCGTCGACCTGGGCGCTCGAGGCGCACTTGAAGCCGATCGTGAAGCCGTTGGCGACGGTCGCCGGCTTGCCGTCGATCGGCTGCGTCACCGCGAACATGTTGCCGTCGTGGCGGTAGAAGAGCCGCACATGCCCCGACGCCGAGACGTTGCGCGTCGCGGCCCCCGCGCCGATCGCACCGAGCACGGCGTCGTAGAAGCGCTGCGCGCGCTCGATGTCGTTGGAGCCGACCATGACGTGGTTGAGCATGTGCCTCGCGCCTCCTCAGCGCCGTTGGACGATGCGCCCATGCTAGCGGGAAAGGGCCGGCGGCTGAACGTCGCGTCGCGGCTGCGACGGCGCGCGCCTCAGGCCCCGCGCAGGCACCAGGCGATCGCGTCCTCCAGCCGGTCGTCGCCCCAGAACACCTCGTCGCCGCGCACGAAGTCCGGGGCGCCGAAGATGCCGAGCGCCCTTGCGCGGTCGGTGTTCGCCACGTAGGCCGCGACGACGTCCGGCGCCTCGGCGCGCATGGCCACCTCCGCCGGCCGGCCAAGCCGCTCGAGCACGAGGGCCAGCGCCGCGGGATCGCCGGGATCGCGGTCCTCGAGGAACCAGGCGCGATAGGCCTCGCGCAGGAAGTCGGCGCACCAGCCCTCGCGCGCGGCCAGCGTCGCGACATGGTTGGCCCGCTCCTGGCCGTCGACCGGGTAGCGCGAGGGCCGCGCGAAGGGGATGCCGAAGCGCCCCGCGCGACGCTCGATGTCGCGCCACATGTAGGCGAGCTTCGCCGGCCGCCCGAGGAAGGGCGAGCTGTCCTGCTCGCGCAGCAGCGTGCGCAGGCTGAAGGGCTTCCAGTCGAGGCGCACGCCATGCGCGGCCGCAAACGACGCTGCGCGGTGCGCCGTCAGGAAGCCGTAGGTGCTGCCGATGAAGACGTAGCAGTCGAGCGACGCCGCGGCGCCGTCGCCGGGCTGCATCGCCTACCTCCCCTTCGGGTCGAGCGCGTCGCGCAGGCCGTCGCCGAGCACGTTGAAGGCGAGGACGACGACGAAGATCGACAGGCCCGGGAAGATCGCCATCCACGGCGCCTGGCCGAGGAAGCGCTGGGCGGCGTTGAGCATCGAGCCCCAGCTCGGCGCCGGGGGCTGCTGGCCGAGGCCGAGGAAGGAGAGGCTGGCCTCGGCGATGATCGCCATCGCGATGGCGAGCGTCGCCTGCACGAGCACCGGCGGCACGATGTTCGGCAGCACGTGGCGCAGCGCGATGCGCCAGCGCGGGTTGCCGACGGCGCGCGCCGCCTCGACGTAGTCCTCGACCATCGTCGCCATCGTGGCGCCGCGCGCCAGGCGCACGAAGATCGGCGTCGCCGAGATGCCGATGGCGATCATCGCGTTGCGCAGCGACGGGCCGAGGAAGGCCGCCATCGCGATGGCGAGGATCAGGAAGGGGCAGGCCAGCATCGCGTCGGTGACGCGGCTGATGATCGCGTCGATCCAGCCGCCGCGATAGCCGGCCAGCAGCCCGATCGGCACGCCCAGCGCCACCGCGATCGAGACTGAGATCACGCCGGCGCGCAGCGAGGCGCTGGCGCCGTGGATGATGCGCGAGAGGATGTCGCGGCCGTTCTCGTCGGTGCCGAACCAGTGCAGCGCCGATGGCGCCTTGCGGATCGCGGTCCAGCTCGTCTTCACCGGGTCATTGGGCGCGATCCAGGGCGCGAGCAGCGCGACCAGGACGAAGAGCGCCACGACGCAGAGCCCGAACACCGCGGCCTTGCGGCGCAGCAGCTTGCGCAGCGCCCGGCGCCCAGGGCTGTCGATCCGCGCGGCCGCCGTCGCGGTCGTCGCCGTCGCCGCGCTCATCGCAGCCTCGGGTTCAGGAGGATGTAGGCGACGTCCGCGAGCAGGTTGAGCGACACGTAGACCGTCGCCGTCACCAGCACCACGCCCTGCACCACGAGGTAGTCGCGGTTGAACACCGCGTCGACGATCAGCTTGCCGAAGCCGGGGATGGTGAAGACCTGCTCGGTCAGCACCGCGCCCGAGAGCAGCTGGCCGAACTCGAGCGCGCCCAGCGTCACGATCGGCACCGCGGCGTTGCGCAGCGCGTGCTTCACGACCACGACCTTCTCCGCCAGGCCCTTGGCGCGCGCGGTGCGCACGTAGTCCTGGCCCAGCACCTGCAGCATCGCGCTGCGCGTGTGGCGCATCAGCACCGCGGCGATCGCGTTGCCGAGCACGAAGGCTGGCATGATCGTGGTCTTGATGCTCTGCCAGAAATCCTCGCGCAGGCTGGTGTAGCCCGAGGGCGGCAGCCAGCCGAGTTCGACCGAGAAGAACAGGATCATCATGATCCCGAGCCAGAAGTTCGGCGTCGACAGGCCCCAGAGCGCGACCCCGTTGGCGATCCAGTCCCAGGCGCGGTCCTTCTTCACCGCCGCGACCACGCCCGCCGGGATGCCGATCAGGCAGGCGACGAGGAAGGCCATCGTGCCGAGCTGCAGCGTCACCGGCAGCTTCTCCAGCACCAGCTCGGCGACCGGGCGCTGGATGCGCATCGACTCGCCGAAGTCGCCCTGCAGCACGCCACCGAGCCAGTAGAGGTACTGGACCGGCAGCGGCTGGTCGAGGCGGTAGCGCGCGCGGATCTCGGCCAGCGCCTGCTCGTCGCGCTCCTCGCCGGCGAGGACCAGCGCGGGATCGCCGGGCAGCAGCTGCTGCAGGCAGAAGATCAGGATCGAGACGAAGAACAGCGTCGGGACGACCTGGGCGAGGCGTCGCGCGAGGAAGGTCAGCATCGCCGGGCCCGCCGCGCCGCGCTCACTGCAGCCTGACGCCCTGCGGGCGGATCAGGCCGTCGGGAACGAGCCGCAGCCCCTGCAGCCGCGCGGAATGCGCGAAGAGGTTCTTGCGGTGCCAGAGATAGATGCGCCCGCGGTCGCGCTCGAGGTAGAGCGCGGCGACCTTGCGGTAGATGGCGATGCGCTGGGCGGCGTCGGGCACGGCGCGCGCCTCGTCGAGCAGCCGGTCGACCTCGGCGTCGCAATAGCGGCCGTCGTTCTGTCCGCCCTTGCAGCTGGCGAAGGAATAGATGTTGCCGTCGGGATCGCTGCGGCCGGACCAGCCGACGAGGAAGGCTTCGAAATCCCCGCGCGCGGCGGCCTGCAGCGCCGAGGCGAATTCCGTCGCCTGCAGGCGGATGTCGAAGCCCGCCTCGCGCGCCATCGACTGGATGACCTCGCCGACCTGGCGCAGGTCCGGGTTGTTCGGGATCATCAGGTTGACGACCGGATTGGGCGTGCCGGCTTCGGCCAGCAGGCGCCGCGCGCGCGCGACGTCGCGCGCCGGCATCGGCAGGTCCCGGAGGAAGAACGGCGAGGTCGGCGGCACCCATTGCGGCGAGGCGACGAACTCGCCCGCGTAGACGACCTGGTTGATGACCGCACGGTCGATCGAGAGCTCGAGCGCCTCGCGCACCTTGGCGCTCTGGCCGAGCGGCGTCTTCGCGCGCTCGCCGTTGCCGACATTGATCGTGAGGCCGTTGTAGCCGAGCTCGTCGCCGCCCACGAGGCGCAGCCTGCGGTCGCGCCGGATCGTGGCGCCGTCGGTCGGGTTGACGCGCTCGACGAGGTCGAGCTGCCCGGCCTGGAGATTGGCGAGCAGCACCGTCGTGTCCTGGATCGGCTGGAACACGACCTTCTCGACATGGATGCTGGCGCGGTCCCAGTAGCCCTCGAAGCGCTCGAGCACGATGCGGTCCTGCGCGACGCGCTCGACGAAGCGGAAGGGCCCGGCGCAGACCGGCCTGGAGCCGAACTGCGCCCCCGCCTCGCGCAGCGCCTTCGGGCTCATCACCATGCCCGCGCGGTCGGTGAGCTGCGCGATCAGCGGCGCGAAGGGCACCGACAGCGCGAGCCGGACCGTGAGCGGGTCGACCACCGCGACCGACTGCACGACGTTGATCTCGGAGCGGCGGAACGAGCCCTGCAGCGTCAGGTGCCGGTCGAGCGAGAGCTTGACCGCCTCGGCGTCCAGCGCCTCGCCGTCGTGGAAGCGCACGCCCGGGCGCAGCCGGATGGTCAGCGCCTTGTTGTCGGCGCTCCATTCGTGGCCGGTGGCCAGCTGCGGGACGATGCGCAGCTGCTCGTCGATGTCGAAGAGCTTGTCGCAGAGCGAGGCGAAGACGATGCGCCCGACATAGGTGCGCGCCAGCGTCGGGTCGAGCACGTCCGGGTCCTCGCGCAGCCCGATGCGCAGCGTCTGCGCGGAGGCCGCGGAGGCGAACAGCAGGGCCGCGGCGATCGCGGCGCAGGATCCGGTACGCATCGTCGTCTCCCCTCTTAGTTCGCGAGCCTGACGTCCTGCAGGCGCAGGATGCCGTCCGGCACGGCGGCGAGGCCGGAGAGCTTCGCCGTGTGCGCCACCACGTTCTTGCGGTGCCAGAGATAGATGATCGATCGCTCGGCGCGCACGATCTCCATCGCCTGCTCGTAGAGCCTGCGCCGCTCGGCGAGGTCGTTGACCAGCCGCGCCTGGTCGACCAGCCGGTCGACCTCGGGACTGGACAGCTTCGAGTAGTTGAGCGGGCCGCCCGTCTTCCAGAAAGAGAAGATGTTGCCGTCGGGATCGACGCGCCCGGACCAGCCGAGCATGTAGGCGTCGAAGTCGCCCTTCTCCGCGGCGTTGAGCGAGGTCGCGAACTCGGTCGCGCGAAGCCTGATGTCCATGCCCGCCTCCTTGGCCATCGACTGGATGATCTCGCCGATCTGCCGCAGCTCGGGGTTGTTCGGGATCATCAGCTCGATAACCGGCGCGGGATGGCCAGCCTCCCTGAGAA
>VGDA01000209.1 GCA_016869915.1 Alphaproteobacteria bacterium | reverse complement strand
GAGCAGCGTCGACATCGCGACGGCGAGCAGGATGAGCACGCCGCCCATGGTCGGCGTGCCCTTCTTGGCGAGGTGCGTGTCCGGCGTGTCCTCGCGCACGGTCGCGCCGGGCTGGTGCGACTTCAGCCAGCGGATGATCCCCGGTCCGAAGACGAAGCTGACGAGCAGCGCGGTGACGACCGCGCCCCCGGACCTGAACGTGATGTACCGGAAGAGGTTGAGCGGGCCGACCTGGTCGGCGAACTGCAGCGAGAGCCAGTGGAACATCCTGTCCTTCCTTCAGGCCGACGCGCGGTCGGCGTCGAGCGCGGCGAGGGCGTCGACCACGCGCTGCATGCGGCTGCCGAGCGACCCCTTCACGACCACCACGTCGCCGGCCCGGATCTCCGCGGCGACGATGGCCGCGAGCGCCGCGGAATCCTCCGCGTGCGCGCCGCGCAGCCGCGCCGGCAGGGCCTCGTGCAGGCGGCGCATGAGCGCGCCGCAGGTGAAGGCGATGTCGATCCCGGCCGCCTCGACCGGCGCGGCGAGGCCGGCATGGAGCGCCCCCGCCTCGGCGCCGAGCTCGAGCATGTCGCCGAGCACCGCGATCCTGCGGCCGCCGGGCCCCGGCGCAAGGCCGGTGGCGACGTCGAGCGCCGCGCGCATCGAGGCCGGGTTGGCGTTGTAGGATTCGTCGAGCAGGAGGAAGCGCCGGCCCGCGGGGCCGAGCGGCCGCTGCTGGCCGCGCCCCTTCGGCGCCGCGACCGTCGCCATCGATGCCGCCGCGGCCTCCATGTCGGCGCCGAGCGCGCGCGCGGCGGCGAGCACGGCCAGCGAGTTCATCGCCCAGTGCCGCCCTGGCGCGCCGACGCGATAGGAGAGCCGCCTGCCCTCGACCTCCGCGTCGACCGCGATGCCGCCGCCCTCGGGCCGCATGCCGACGAGCCTGAACTCCGCCCGCGGATGCTCGCCGAAGCCGACCAGGGACGCGAAGCCCCGCCGCCGCGCCTCGGCCTCGAGGACGCCATGGTGCGGGATGTCGCGGTTGGCGATCGCGACCTCACCCCCGGCGGCGAAGATCTCGGCCTTGGCCCTCGCGACGCCGTCGATGCCGTCGGCGAAGTTGCCGCTGTGCGCGTGCGAGACGGTGGTCACCACGGCGACATGCGGGCGGACCATCCGAACCAGGGGCGTGATCTCGCCCGCATGGTTCATGCCGACCTCGTAGACCACGTAGGACGCGTCGCGGGGAAGGCGGGCGAGCGTGACGGGCACGCCCACGTGGTTGTTGAAGCTCGCGGCGGCGCCATGCGTCGGCGCCTGCGCGGAGAGCGCGTGGCGCAGGGCGTCCTTGGTGCTGGTCTTGCCCGCGCTGCCGGTGATGGCGACCGAGCGCGCCGCCTTCGCGCGCGCCCGCGCCGCCGTGGCGAGGCGCACGAGGGCCTCGAACGTGTCCGGCACGCGCAGCAGCGCTGCGTCCCGGGGCAGGCCCGCGGGCAGCCGCGAGACGATCGCCGAGGACGCGCCCGCGGCGATCGCGGCGGCGACGTGGTCGTGGCCGTCATGCGACTCTCCGCGCAGCGCGACGAAGAGGTCGCCAGGCGCGACGCATCGGCTGTCGATCGACAGGCCGGAGGCGCGCCATGCGCGGTTTCCCGCGCCGCCCGTGGCTGCTTCCGCCTCGGCGCTGGTCCACAGCCAGTCGGTCATGGCGCCGGCTCCGCGTCGCCGCCCGCCGCGGCGACCGCGGCGCGCGCCACCTCGACGTCGTCGAAGGGATGGGTGACGCCGCCCTCGACCTGGCCGCGCTCGTGCCCCTTGCCGGCGACCACGAGCACGTCGCCGCGGCGCAGCGCCGCGACCGCGCGGAAGATCGCCTCGCGGCGCGAGGCCACCTCGGTGCCGCCGGGGCAGGCGTCGAGGACCTGGCGGCGGATCGCCGCCGGCGGCTCGCCGCGCGGGTTGTCGTCGGTGACGTAGACGCGGTCGGCCATGCGCGCGGCGATCTCGCCCATCATCGGGCGCTTGCCGGGATCGCGCTCGCCGCCGCAGCCGAACACGACGACGAGCTCGCGCCGCGCATGCGGGCGCAGCGTGGCGAGGAGCGTGCGCAGCGCCTCCGGCTTGTGCGCGTAGTCGACGTAGACGGCCGCGCCGTCGCGCGAGGTCGCGGCGCGCTGCAGCCGGCCCGGCACGCCGGCTAGGCTGGCGAGCGCCTGCGCGGCCCAGCGCGGCTCCGCGCCGGAGCCGCAGGCGAGGCCGAGCGCGGCGAGCGCGTTCATGGCCTGGAAGCCGCCGGCCAGCGGCAGGCGCAGGCCGAGGCGCTCGCCGAAGAGCTCGAGCTCCAGCTGCTGGCCCTCGGCGTCGAGCTCCTGGCCGAGGAGCCGGATGTCGTGCCCCGCGCGGCCGAAGCCGACGAGGCGGAGTCCGCGGCGCGCGGCGATGTCGGCGATGCGCGCGAAGGCCGGCTCGTCGGCGTTGGCGACAGCCGCGGCGCCGGCGGGCAGTAGCTCCGAGAACAGCCGCAGCTTCGCCTCGAGATAGGCCTCCATCGTCGCGTGGTAGTCGAGGTGGTCGCGGCTGAGGTTGGTGAAGGCCCCGGCGGTGAGCTCGACGCCGTCGAGCCTGTACTGGTCGAGGCCGTGGCTCGACGCCTCCATCGCGAGATGGGTCACGCCCTCGCGCGCGAGCAGGGCGAGCTCGGCATGCAGCGAGACCGGGTCTGGCGTCGTCAGCGCGCCATGCACGCGGCGCCCCGGCGCGACGACGCCGAGCGTGCCGAGGCTCGCGGCCGAGCGGCCGAGAGTCGTCCAGACCTGGCGCGTGAACTCCGCGACCGAGGTCTTGCCGCTGGTGCCGGTCACCGCGCAGGTGGTCGCCGGCTGCACTCCGTGGAAGCGCGCGGCGAGGCGGGCCAGGGCGCGGCGGGGGTTGTCGGCCTCGAGGACCGCGACGCCCGGCGGCGCGGGGACGCCGCGCGGGCCGAGCACCGCGACGGCGCCGCGCAGCGCGGCATCCGCCACGAAGCGCGTGCCGTCGGCGCGCGCGCCGGGCAGCGCGGCGAAGAGCGATCCCGGGCCGACGGCGCGGGAATCCGACGTCACGGACGCGATCCCGGTCCCGGCGTCGCCGCGCGCCAGCGAGACGCCGGGTTCGATGAGGTCCGAGATGCGCACGTCGATCGCCGCCATTCCACTCTTCGCGCCTCAGCGCACCGCAACGTTGATGGTCATCTTGTCCCGCACCTCGGGCGCCGCCTCGTCCAGGGGCGGCATCCCGTAGAGCACCGCCACGCGCTGCACGATGCGCTGGATGGTCGGCGCGACGACCCATCCCGCGGTGGCGTAGCCGTAGGTCGACTTGTTGCCCTTGGGCTCGTCGAGCATCATGTAGACGAGGAATTTCGGCGAATTCATGGGGAAGGCGCCGACGAAGGACGAGATCCGCGCGTCCTTGCGGTAGCCGCCGGCGACGACCTTCTCCGCCGTCCCGGTCTTCCCGCCCACGAGGTAGCCGGGCACGTTCGCGCTCTTGGCCGTGCCCTTCTCGACGACGAGGCGCATCAGGCGCCGGACCTGCTCGGAGGTGCGCTGCGAGACCACGCGCTCGCCCGGCACCGCCTCGCCGGGCTGCCGGCGCAGGATCGTGGGCGCGCGGTAGATGCCGCCATTGACCATCGCGGCCGTCGAGGCGCTCAGCGCGAGCGGGCTCAGCGAGACGCCGTGGCCGAAGGACACGGTCATCATGCTGGTCTCGCGCCAGGGATTGGGGACGATCGGCGCCGCGTTCTCGGGCAACTCGAAGGATGGCGCGCGCAACAGGCCGACGCGGGACAGGAACTCGCGCTGCCTGTCGCGGCCGACGACCTCGGCCAGGCGCACCGAGCCGATGTTCGAGGAATGCATGAAGACCTCCGTGAGGTTCATCACGCGGTGCTGGGGCTTGTAGTCGCTGATGGTGAAGCGGCCCGACTTGATCGGGCGAGTGGCGTCGAGCGGCGTGCCGAGGTTCGCCGTGCCGTAGTCGAGCGCCATCGCGGCGGTGAACGTCTTGAAGGCCGAGCCGGGCTCGTAGGTTCCGAGCGCGATCCGGTTGAACCTGTTGTCCTGGCCGTCGCTGCCGCGGTTGTTGGAGTCGAAGTCCGGCAGCGAGACCATCGCGTGGACCTCGCCGGTCTCCACGTCCATCAGCAGCGCCGCGCCGCCGATGGCGTTGAACTCGCGCATCGCCGCCGACACCTCCTCGCGCAGGATGTGCTGCGTGCGGATGTCGATCGAGAGCTGCAGCGGCTCGCCGCGGTTCTTGAGCCGCTCGTCGAAGGCCTGCTCCGCGCCCATGAGGCCGTTCTTGTCGATGTCGGTGAAGCCGACGACGTGGCCGGAGATCTCGCCGTGCGGGTAGACGCGGCGCTCCTCGCGCTGGAACTGCAGCCCGGGGATGCCGATGCGGATCACGGCCTCCTGCTGGCGCGGCGTGAGGTTGCGCTGGACCCATACGAAGCTGCGATCGGAGGAGAGGCGCTGGGCGAGGTCGCGTTCGTTGATGCCGTTTAGCGTGCGCGCGAGCTTCGCGGCCGCCTCCGCGGGATCGAGGACCAGGCGGGGGTTCGCCGACAGCGACTGGTTCACGAGCGAGGTCGCTAGCAGGACGCCGTTCCGGTCGACGATGTCCGCGCGGTCCATGCCTTGCGGCCGCGTGTCCGCGATGCGCAGCGGGCGCTGCTCGCGCGGCTCGCGCAGCACGGTGACATCCACCAGGCGCGCCGCGATCACGCTGAAGGCGAGGGCGAAGAGAGAGCCGGCGACGATCAGCCGGGTGCGCGCCGTCTCCAGCGCCTCCTTGGCGGTGCCGTCGATCGTGAGGCGCGCGGGCACGCGGGCCAGGATCTCGCCGACGCGGCTCGCCATCAGCGGCCTCCCCTGGCGATGCCGGGGCCGGCCTCGGCGACCGACGCGATGGCCGGTGCGCCTGCATGCGTACCGGCCTGGACGCGCGCGCGCGGCTGCGGGGCCGGAGGCGCTGGCGGGGGCGGCGGCGGCGCGCCGGCGGCGGGGATGCCACGTGGCGCGGGCTGCGCGTCCTGCGCCCTGGCCGGCGCGGCGGGGCGGAACGGTATGTCGCCGAGGCGCGCCATCTGGCCCGGCTTCATCGGCTCGATGTCGAGCGCGATGCGCGAGAGGCTCTCGAGGTGCTGGGGCTGGTTGCTGCGGCTCCACTGCGCGCGGAGCAGGTGGATGGTCTGGTGCTCGGCGGCGATCTGCCGGTTGAGGCGCAGCAGGTCCTCGTCCATCGTCTGCACGGACTGCTTGAGCTGGAAGAGGCTGATGCCGACGGCGCCGGCGAGCGCCACCCACGCGAAGACGGAGGGGCGGATCATGGCCGCGCCTCCGCGTGGCCCCAGGCCGGCGCGTCGGTGCGCCGCGCCACGCGCAGCCTCGCCGAGCGCGCGCGCGGGTTGCGCGCGACCTCGGCGGCGGACGCCTCGATCGGGCGCCGCGCGTCGATCGCGAAGCTGGGGGGGCGGCGCGCCGCCTCGGGGGCGTGGCGCGAGACGCCTTCGCCGCCGCTGCGCTCGCGCAGGAAGCGCTTGACGACGCGATCCTCAAGCGAGTGAAAGCTGACCACGGCGATGCGGCCGCCGGGCCTGAGGATCGATTCCGCCGCGGCGAGCCCGCGCCCGAGCTCGCCCAGCTCGTCGTTCACGCGAAGCCGAAGGGCCTGGAAGGTGCGGGTGGCCGGATCGATACCGTCCTTCGCTCGCGGGACCACGCGACGGACGATCTCCGCGAGTTCCAGAGTCCGCGCGAGGGGACCCGCTCTGCGCGCCTCGACGATGGCCCGTGCAACGCGGCGCGCATGCCGCTCTTCGCCCAGTGTCGCAATCGCCTGCGCGAGCTCCTGCTCGGAGGCGTGGTTGACGAGGTCGGCGGCTGAGGCACCTGACTTCTCCATGCGCATGTCGAGCGGCCCATCCGCCCTGAAGCTGAATCCGCGCGACGCGTCGTCGATCTGCGGGGACGACACGCCGACGTCGAGCGCCACGCCGTCGACGGGCGCCGCGCCGCGCTCGGCGAGCAGGCGGTCCATCTCGCCGAAGCGGCCGTGGACCATCACGAGGCGGCCCCCATGCCGCGCCGCCATCGCCTCGCCATGGGCGATGGCGTCGGGGTCGCGGTCGATCGCGTAGACGCGCGTGTCGGCGGCCGAGAGCAGCGCCTCGGCGTAGCCGCCGCGCCCGAACGTGCCGTCGACGAGGATCGCGCCGTCGCGCGGCGCGAGGGCGGCCACCACCTCGGCGAGGAGGACGGGTACATGCGCGGCGCTCATTGCGCGGCTCCCGACGGGGCGAGGCGCGCGCGCAGTTGCTGCTGGTGCGCCTCGAAGGCCCCCGGCTCCCAGATCTCGAAATAGGAGCCGCGCCCGGCGAACAGCGCCGTGCCGTCGAGCGCGGCGTAGTCCAGCAGCGCGCGCGGCAGCACGGCGCGGCCA
>VGDA01000208.1 GCA_016869915.1 Alphaproteobacteria bacterium | reverse complement strand
GGCGAATAGGCGACGCCTTCGTCGCGTCAGGGAAGCCCCGCCGCCGCGGGGCGTCGCAACGACGGAGGGAGAAATGAAGACAAGTCTTGGCGCATGGGCGCGCGGGGCCGCGCTCGCCGCGGCGATGGCCGCGCTCGCGGGGGCGGCGCAGGCGCAGACCGTGCTGCGCCTCGTGCGCTCGCTCGTCCTCACGCTGCGCGACGAGGTCTACGTGCAGGCGGCGATCTCGAGCGGCACGCGGCTCCCGAGGATCCTGCTCCGCCACATCCTGCCCAACGTGATGGGGCCGGTGCTGGTCCAGGGCACCTACATCTTCGCGGCCGCCATCCTGATCGAGGCGGCGCTCTCCTTCCTCGGCGCGGGCACGCCCTCGAACGTGCTTAGCTGGGGCAACACGATCTCCGAGGGCAGGCCCTTCTTCCTGCTGGCGGCGTGGATCGTGATCATCCCCGGCATGTTCCTGTCGGCCACCGTGCTGGCCGTGAATCTGCTCGGCGACGGTCTGCGCGACGCGCTCGACCCGCGGCTCTCGCGCCAGCTCTGAACCGGGTGCTGCGCCCGCGTCAGCGCGCGCGCAGCGCGTCGAGGGCGAGGTCGAGGCGGCGGCGCTCCACCCCGCCGGCGTCGCGCAGCGCGATGGCGACGCGCCGGGACTCCCAGTCGACCTCGACCGTGCCGAAATTGACCTCGCCGAGCGGCTCGCCGAGCCGGTTCGGCCCGGCCTCGTCCGAGCGATAGGACTTGGTGAGGCCGCTCGAGGTCACGTCGTGGAGCGGGTAGGGCAGGCCGGCATCCTCGCGATAGATCGCGCCGAGATGGCGGTCCCCGGACAGGAAGACGACGCCCGCCGCGCCGGTCGCGCGCACGAGGCCGAGCAGCCGGTCGCGCTCGCGCGGCAGGTTGCCCCAGCGCTCCCAGCCATGGCCTTCGGCGAGCACCTGGATCGAGGACACCACGAGGCGCAGCTCCGCGGGACGCCGCAGCTGGCGCTCGAGCCACGCCCACTGGGCATCGCCCAGCATCGTCTTCGCGGGATCGTCGTCGGGCAGGTAGCGCTCGCGGCCGGGCGCGCCGCGGCGGTCCGTGCGCCGCAGCGGCGATCGGAACCAGCGCGTGTCGAGGAGGATCACCTGCACGCGCCGGCCCTCCGGGCCGAAGGTCATCTCGTGGTGAAGGCCCTCGCGCCGGCGCCGCGGATCGTCCTCGGCCACGCCCCAGAACGCGCAGAACAGGTCCTTGCTCGCCTGCTTCCACGGGAACTCGGCGCCCGCGTCGTTGCGCCCGTAGTCGTGGTCGTCCCAGATCGCCATGACAGGGAGCTCGCGCTTCATGCGCGCGAAGCCCGGGTTGCGGTCGGCGGCCTCGTAGGCGGCGCGCAGCTCGCGCATCGACGACGAGCGCACGTCGCCATAGACGTTGTCGCCCGCCATGATCATCAGCCCGGGCCGGAAGGCGTGCACCGCGTCCCAGACGCGCTGGTCGTCGGCCTGGTCGCAGCACGAGCCGAAGGCGATGCGCGAGAGCGGCGCGCGCGTTGGCTGCGGGGGCGCGGCCCCGGCGCCCGCCGCGGCCAGGGGGGAGGCGAGGGCCGCGGCGACCAGGCTCCGCCGGCGCAGCGCTCCGCGGGCCTGTCCCCGCGCGAATCGTCTCGGGTCCATGCGCGGATTCTTCGCAGGGGCGCGCGGGCTGCGCTAGTGTCGCGCGTCGAGGGGTCGACGAGGGGAGGGTTCCGCATGTCGAGGACGGGTCGCAAGGTCGCCGCCAGCGGTGGCCGCAAGGATTGCCGCATCGAGCGCATCGACGTGCATGTCGTCGACGCGCGCTGGCGCAACTTCGTGTTCGCCCATGTCCACACGGACGACGGCATCTCCGGCATCGGCGAGGGATCGTGCGAGTTCCAGCCGCAGATGGTGGCCGCCGGCATCGAGATGCTGGCGCACCGCGTCGTCGTCGGCCAGTCGGCCTTCCAGATCGAGAAGCTGTGGCAGGAGATGTTCCGCAACGAGTTCGCGCGCGGCAGCCCCTACCTCAACAGCGCGATCGGCGCGATCGAGCAGGCGCTCTGGGACATCGTCGGCAAGGCGCTCGGCCGCCCGGTACATGACCTGCTCGGCGGGCGCATCCACGAGCGCCTGCCCGCCTACGCCAACGCCTGGTACGGCGCCGGTTCCAAGGTGGCGGACATCGCGCGCGCCGCGAAGGCCGTGGCGAAGAAGGGCTATCGCGGGCTCAAGCTCGATCCGTTCACCAATGCCGGGCGCGACCCGGATTCGCGGCTGATGGCAAAGGCGGTGGAGATCATCGGCGCCGTGCGCGACGCGGTCGGCCCGCATGTCGAGATCCTGATCGACTGCCATGGTCGCTTCAGCCCCGGCAGCGCCGTCGCCGCGGCGCGCGCGCTCGAGCCCTTCGACCTCTACTGGTTCGAGGAGCCCTGCGACCCCGAGAACGTCGGCGCGCTGCAGAAGATCGGGCGCTCGATCAAGACGCGCCTCGCGACCGGCGAGCGCTGCTACACCAAGTACCACCTGCAGGCGCTGCTCGCGACCAACGATGTCGACGTGCTGCAGCCCGACATCATCCATGTCGGCGGCATCCTGGAGTCGAAGAAGATCGCCGCGATCGCCGACGCCTCCTACATCCCGGTCTCGTTCCACAATCCCTTCGGCCCGGTGGCGACGGCCGCCGCGGTGCAGCTCGACGCCTGCACGACCAACATCATCATGCAGGAGTCCTTCTGCGAGTACTGCGTGCCCTGGCGCTTCGACCTGCTCGAGCACGCGCCGCGCCCGGTCGGCGGCCACTACGACTTCAGCGACCGCCCGGGCCTGGGCGTCGGCGAGTTCGTCGTCGATGTCGCGAAGGCGCATCCCTACAACAAGGATGCCTTCCTGCCGATGTGGTCGGAGGCATGGGCGCGCAAGTTCTGATCCGCGCAGGGCACATGGAGTCGACGCGATGGACAAGCTGAGGGTTGCGATCTCGCCCGACGTGGTGAGCAAGGACGGACGGCCGATCTACGATCCGGGGGTCCTGTCGATCCTCGACCACCCGCGGATCGAGTGGTCGTACCTGAAGGAGCCGGTGGCGGAGGTCACGCCCGACTTCGCCGCGCGCTACGACGCGCTCTGCGCGATGCTCGAGCGCGTGGTGCCGGCGGGCCTCGGCCGCGCCGACCAGCGGCTGCGGCTCGTGTCGCGCTTCGGCGTCGGCTACGACACGATCGACGTCCCGGCCTGCACGGCCAACGGCGTGATCCTGTCGATCGCGCCCGATGGCGTGCGGCGCCCGGTGGCGACCAACGTCATCACCTTCGTCCTGTGCCTCGCGCAGAAGCTGTTCCTGAAGGACAGGCTGACGCGCGAGGGGCGCTGGGCGGAGAAGACCAGCCACATGGGGATGGGCCTGACCGGGCGGACGCTCGGCCTCGTCGGCGTGGGCAACATCGGGGCCGAGGTCTTCCGCCTCGCCATGCCCTTCGAGATGAAGCACGTCGCCTACGACCCCATGGCCCGGCCCGAGCAGCTGCGCGGCCTCAACGTGGAACTCGTCGGCAGCCTCGACGAGGTGATGCGCCGCTCCGACTTCGTATCGGTCAACTGCCCGCTGAGCGCGTCGACGCACGGGCTGATCGGGGCGCGCGAGATCGCGCTGATGAAGCCCACGGCCTACATCATCAACACCGCGCGCGGCCCGATCATCCAGGAGCGCGCGCTCCACGAGGCGCTCGCCGCCGGCCGAATCGCCGGCGCCGGCCTCGACGTCTTCGAGGTCGAGCCGACGCCCAGGGACAACCCGATCCTGGCGCTCGACAACGTCATCGTCACGCCGCACGGCCTCTGCTTCACGGACGAGTGCTTCACCGGCATCGCCCGCAACACCTTCGAGGCCGTGCGCGCGCTCGCCGACGGCGCGGCCCCGAAGCACGTCGTCAACCGCGATGCGCTCGGCCACGCGGCGCTTTCCCACCTGCGAAACTGAAGGAGACACGAGATGCGCGACAACCCGGTCAAGGCGAAGATCGCCGCTGGCGGCCATTCCTTCGGCGCCATGATCTTCGAGTTCTTCACCCCGGGCATCGCCCAGATCTGCAAGGTGGCGGGGGCGGAGTTCATCCTCTACGACATGGAGCACACGGCGATCAGCACCGAGACGCTGCGCCAGCAGATGGCGCTGTGCCGCGGCCTCGGCATCGCGCCCTTCGTGCGCGTGCCGACCACCGAGTACGACTTCATCGCGCGCATGCTCGACGTCGGCGCCATGGGCATCATGGTCCCGATGGTCGACACCGCGGAGCAGGCCGCGTTCATCGCGTCCTGCTGCAAGTACCCGCCGGTCGGTCGCCGCGGCGCGGCCTTCGGCGTCGGCCACGACGACTTCGCGCCCGGCTCGGTGCTCGAGAAGATGAAGCGCGGCAACGAGCGCACGCTCGTCATCTGCCAGATCGAGACCGCGAAGGGCGCCGAGAACTGCGACGCGATCGCCGCGACGCCGGGCGTCGACGTCCTCTGGCTCGGCCATTTCGACCTCACCAACTTCATGGGCATCCCCGCGCAGTTCGACAACCCGCGCTACCTGAAGGCGGTGGACGCCGTCGTCGCGGCCTGCGACCGGCACGGAAAGACCGCGGCCTTCATGGCCGCCGACCAGAAATGGATGAAGGACTACCTGGCCAAGGGCTTCCGCCTGATGGCCTATGGCGTCGACATCGGCATCTTCCAGAACGCGCTGGCGCAGGGCATCGACTTCATGCACGCCAACGCGAAGCCCGCGAAGGCCAAGGGCAAGGCGAGGAAGTGACATGGCAGGCGTCGTCGTCATCACCGGGGCCTCGCGCGGGATAGGCGCGGCGGCGGCGCGCATCGCGGCGCGCGAGGGCCTCGCGGTCTGCCTGAACGCGGCGCGCAGCATCGGCGCGGCGCGCGACGTGGCGGCGGGGATCGTCGCCGCGGGCGGCCGCGCCATCGCCGTCCAGGCCGATGTCTCGCGCAAGGAGGAGGTGGCCGCGCTCTTCGCCGCCTGCGACCGCGAGCTCGGCACGCCGACCGCGCTGATCAACAACGCGGCGATGGTCGGCGCGCAGCGCGAGATCTGCGACGTCGACGCCGGCTTCCTGCGCGAGGTCTTCGCCACCAACGTCGACAGCATCTTCTTCTGCGTCGGCGAGGCGGTGAAGCGCATGTCGACGCGCCATGGCGGCAAGGGCGGCGCGATCGTGAACATCTCCTCGGCCGCCGCGCGCATGGGCGGGGTGGTCGGCTGGGCGGCCTATGCCGCCAGCAAGGGCGCCGTCGATTCCTTCGTCATGAACGCGGCGAAGGACCTTGGCCCGCAGGGCATCCGGATCTGCGGGCTGCGCCCCGGCATGACCCGCACGGAGATGCTCGAGGAAATCGGCGGCGAGGCGCGCATCCAGGCCGGGATCTCGACCGTCTCCCTTGGCCGCGCCGCCGAGCCGGAGGAGATCGCCGAGGCCGCCGTGTTCCTGGCCTCGTCGCGCGCCTCCTACATCCACGGCACCACGATCGACGTCACCGGCGGCCGTTGACGCACGCCGGGCGCCGCGCTCAGGCGCCGCGCCGCGCGCCGAGCCAGCGCGCGACCTCGGCGCGATAGGGCGCCATGACGGCCTCGATGCGCGGTTCCGCGGCGATGGCCTTGCGCCAGCGCGTCGTCCGCGGACCCTGCGCCGCCTCGTGGCCGAGCATGGGCAGCAGGCCGTCGGCGATCGCGAGCGTCGGCGGGAAGCCGCAATCCGCGAGCGTCGGAACGGGTCCGGCGGCGAAGGGTCCGGCCTCGTCGAGGAAGCCCTCGAGCAGGGCATGGACGCGCGCGAACTCGGCGCAGCGCGCCTCGACCACCGCCGCGACGCGCGTCGAGGGCGCGGCCTGCCCGAAGAGCGCGCGCAGCGGCGGCTCCAGGTGGAGGTCGTGGAAGCGAGACAGGAAGCGTATCCGGGCGCGCTCGCGCGCCGTGCCCGGCAGGAGCGGCCGGCCCGGGAAGCGCTCGTCCAGGTACTCGGCGATCGCGTCGGATTCCGCCAGCGTCATGTCGCCGTCGACCAGCGCGGGGACTGTTCCCGTCGGCACGATGCGGCGGTAGGCTTCGCTCCGGTAGCTGCCGTCCGGGGGAAGGCGCAGCTCCGGCGCGATGCCCTTGAGGGCGCATGCGATGCGGAGCTTGGCGCTGTAGCTGGACAGCGGCGTCCAGTAGAGGATCATGCAGCCAACGCTAGCCCGCGGCGAAGGCGGGCGGAAGCGCGGCGCGAGAATGCAGGGGGAGGACGCGACGATGGTGGATGGCGGCAAGGGCGGGCCGGAACTCGTCCCCCTTCATGGCGACTTCGGCGTCGAGGCGCGCGGCGTGGACATCTCGCGCCCGCTCGACGCGGCCACGGTCTCGGCGCTGCGCGACGCCTTCGGGCGCCACCGGCTCCTCGTCGTGCGCGGGCAGGACCTGGCCCCGGAGGCGCAT
>VGDA01000207.1 GCA_016869915.1 Alphaproteobacteria bacterium | reverse complement strand
TGCGCAACGTGACCTCGAGCATGTCGAGGCCGCCGGCAACCAGCGCGCGGCAGAGCTCGACCGTGTCGGCGACCTCGCCCGCGGTGATGACCGGGACGGCGACCGCCGACCGCAGCCGCGCGCGCAGCCCTTCGCTCATAGCGTCAAGCCGCCATCGATGACGTGGATGGCGCCCGTCGTGTATGCGCTCTCGTCCGAAGCGAGGTAGAGCGCCAGCGCCGCGATCTCCTCCGCGGAGCCGAGCCTGCCCAGCGGCTGGCGCGCGACGAAGGCCTTGCGCGCCTCGACAGGGTCGGCGGCGCTGTTGATGCGGTCGTCGAGCGACGGCGTCTGCACCGTGCCGGGGCAGATCGCGTTGCAGCGGATGTTCTGCTTGATGAAGTCCGCCGCGACGGACTTCGTCATGCCGATCACGGCGGCCTTCGTGGTGCCGTAGACGAAGCGGTTCACCACGCCCTTCACCGACGAGGCGACCGACGACATGTTCACCACCGAGCCGCCGCCATTCGCGATCATCGCCGGCAGGAACGCGCGGGTCATCCAGAACATCGCCCGGACGTTGAGGTCGTTCGAGAAGTCCCAGGCCTTGTCGTCGCATTCGAGGATCGTGCCGCCGGCGACGTAGCCGGCGCAGTTGAAGAGCACGTCGACCGCGCCGACCTCGGCCGCGCAGGCCTCGATCGCGGCCTTGTCGGTGACGTCGAGCCGGCGGATCGCGATCCCGGGCGTGCCGGCAAGCTCGCGCAGCCTGGCCTCGTTGACGTCGGTCGCGACGACCTGCGCGCCCTCGCGCGCGAAGGCGAGCGCGCTCGCCCTGCCGATGCCCTGCGCCGCCGCCGTGATCAGCGCCTTCTTGCCTTCCAGCCTGCCGCCCACGTTCGTGTCCCCCCTCGGAAATTGATCCGGCGCAGGCTAGCGGCGCGCGGCGCGCCCTGACAAGCGCGCCGGACGCGCCTTATACTCGGCGCCGAACGACAACGCCCGAACGGAGAAACGCCGATGGCGCTCGCCAAGCTCACGATCCGCCTCAACCCCGCCGACAACATCGTCGTCGCGCGCGCCGACCTGCTGCCAGGCACGCAGCTGCCCGACGAGGGCGTCGCCACGAAGGCGCGGATCCCCGTCGGGCACAAGGTCGCCACCAAGCCGATCCGCGACGGCGAACCGGTGCATCGCTACGGGCAGATCATCGGCTTCGCCAGCGGCGCGATCGAGCCGGGCGACCACGTCCACACCCACAACTGCGTGATGGGCGATTTCGCGCGCGACTACGCGTACTGCACCCTCGCCAGGCCGACGGAGTTCGCCAACCCGCCGGCGAGCTTCATGGGGTACCACCGCGCCGATGGCCGCGTCGGCACGCGCAACTACATCGGCATCCTCTCCTCGGTGAACTGCTCGGCGACGGTGTCCAACTACATCGCCAGGGTGTTCGAGGCGAACCCCTTCACCGGCGAGAACCCGCTCGCCGGCTTCCCCAACGTCGACGGCGTCGTCGCGCTCACGCACCGCACGGGCTGCGGCATGAACGACGGCGAGGCACTCGAGATCCTGCACCGGACCATGGGCGGCTATGCCCGCCACGCCAACTTCGCCGCGATCGTCAACATCGGGCTGGGCTGCGAGGTCAACCAGGTCGGCGGCTTCATGCGCGCGGAGAAGCTGGAGGAAGGCCGCATGATGCGCGCCATGACCATCCAGGACACCGGCGGCACCCGCAAGACGGTGGAGCGCGGCGTCGCGATGATCCGCGAGATCCTGCCCGACGTGAACCGGTTCGTGCGCGCGCCCGCGCCGGCCTCGCACATCTCGATCGGCCTGCAATGCGGCGGCTCCGACGGCTATTCGGGCATCACCGCCAACCCCGCGCTGGGCGCGGCCTCGGACATCCTGGTGCGCAACGGCGGCACGGTGATCCTCTCCGAGACGCCGGAGACCTACGGCGCCGAGCACCTGCTCACCCGCCGCGCCACGAGCCGCGAGGTCGGCGAGCGCCTCGTCGGGCTCATGAAGTGGTGGGAGGAATACACGGCGCGCAACAAGGGCGAGATGAACCACAACCCCTCGCCCGGAAACAAGGCGGGCGGCATCACGACGATCCTCGAGAAGTCGCTCGGCGCTGCCGCAAAGGCGGGCTCGACCAACCTCGTCGACGTCGTCGGCTACGCGCAGGCGGTGACGCGGAACGGCTTCGTGTTCATGGACACGCCGGGCTACGACCCGGTGGCCGCGACCGGCCAGGTTGCCGGCGGCGCCAACATGATCTGCTTCACCACGGGCCGCGGCTCCGTCTATGGCTGCAAGCCCGCGCCGTCGATCAAGCTCGCGACCAACTCGGCGCTCTACAAGCGTATGACCGACGACATGGACATCAACTGCGGCACGATCGTCGACGGCGACGAGACCGTGCAGCAATGCGGCCAGCGCATCTTCGAGTACATCCTCGAGGTCGCCTCGGGGCGGAAGTCGAAGTCGGAGGCGCTGGGCTTCGGCGCCGACGAGTTCGCGCCCTGGACCCTTGGCGCCACGATGTGAGGACGCGCGGCGGCGGCCCGGGCTCAGCCCGCGGCCGCCGTGCGCGCCACGGCTGCCGCGCCCTCGCGCTCGAGGCGGCCAAGCCACGACGAGACCTCGGCGCGAAGGCCGGCATGCCGGGCGAGGTCCGCGCCGAAGACCCGCGACATCCCGAGCAGGGCGTCGGCGCGCTCGCCAGGCGAGCCGCGGGATCGCGCGGCGAGCTCGACGGCCAAAGGATCGCGGACGTCGATGGCTTGGCCTCTCTCGTCGATGCCGCGCACGTAGCGCATCCACGCCGCGACGCCGAGCGCGGCCATCGCGCAGGGCCTGCCCGCGGCGAGGTTGTCGCGGATCGTGCCGAGCAGGCGCTGCGGCAGCTTCTGCGAGCCGTCCATCGCGATCTGCCATGTGCGGTGGGCGAGGTGCGGGTTGGCGAAGCGCGCCAGCAGGCTCGCGCGATAGGCGGCGAGGTCCGTCCCTGCCGGCAGCGACAGGGTCGGCGCGGCCTCGTCCCAGAGCCGGCCGACCAGCGACGCGAAGCCCGGCGCGGCGATCGCGTCGGACACCGTCTCGTGGCCCGCCAGGTAGCCGAGATAGGCGATCGTCGAATGCGCGGCGTTGAGCAGCCGCAGCTTCATGCGCTCGAAGGGCCGGACGTCAGACACCAGCGTCGCACCGCCGAGTTCCAGCGCCGGGCGCCCCGCGCGGAACGCGGCTTCCACCACCCATTGCGAGAAGGATTCCGTCACCACGCATGCCTCGTCGGACAGGCCGAGCATCGTGGCCACGTTCGCGCGATCCGCGACCGTCGGCGCGGGCACCATCCGGTCGACCATCGAGCTGGGGAAGTCGACCTCGCCCGCGATCCACGCGGCGAGCCCGGGATCGCGCAGCGCCGCCATCCGCAGGACGATGCGTCGCGTCGTCGCGCCGTTCTCGGGCAGGTTGTCGCAGCTCAGGACCGCGAGGCCGCCGAGGCCGGCCGCGCGGCGCGCGGCAAGGCCGGCGACCAGCAGGCCGGGCGCCGAGCGCGCCACCGCGCCGGGCACGAGGTCGGCGCGGATGTCGGGATGCGCCTCGTCGAGCTCGCCGGTGGCAGGATCGTGGCAATAGCCCTTCTCGGTGACGGTCAGCGACACGATGCGCGTCGCCGGGCGCGCGATCGCGGCCGCCACGGCGGCGAGGCGCGACGGCCCGATGACCTCGCGCAGCACAGCGTTGATCGAGAGCCGCATGCCGTCCGCGTCGCGCTCGAGGACGGAGTAGAGCCCGTCCTGCGGCAGGAGGCTGGCCGGCACGGCCTCGCCACGCAGGCTCGCGGCCGCGATGCCCCAGTCGCCGCCCCCGGCCTCGATGGCGCGCTGGACATGCATGGCCTGGTGCGCGCGGTGGAAGGCGCCGCAGCCGAGATGGACGATGCCGACGCCGAGGCGATGCGGGTCGATGGCAGGCCGCCGCGCCACGGCGGCGGCGCGCGGCAGCGTGGCGAGCGAGAGCCTTGCGTTCGTCTGCATGGCCGCACGCTAGCGCCGCGCGCGCCGCGTCGCATCCCCCGCGCGCGGCGCGAGCGGCATGCGCGGAACTCGGCTAATCTCGCCCGCGTCCCGAACCGGAAAGGCAGGAACAGGAATGTCGCTGGAGATGTTTTCGCTCAAGGGCCGCGTCGCCTTCGTGACCGGCGGGTCGCGCGGCCTCGGCCTCGCCATGGCCGAGGCCCTGGGCGCCGCGGGCGCCGCGGTCGTCCTCAACGCACGCGACGCGCGCCAGCTCGAGCAGGCGGCGGCGGGCCTGCGCGCGAAGGGCATCGACGCTTCGTGGAAGGCCTTCGACGTCGCCAGCGAGCGGTCCTGCCGCGAGGCGGTCGCCGGCATCGTCGCCGAGCGCGGCAGCCTCGACATCCTCGTCAACAACGCGGGCATGAACCTGCGCCACAAGCTGGGCGAGTTCCCGACCGACGACTTCGACGCGGTGATCTCGGTGCACCTGCGCGCGGCCTTCATCCTGTCGCGCGAGGCGAGCGCGCACATGGTGCGTCGCGGCTGGGGCCGGATCATCAACACGGTGTCCGCGACCGTGCGCCTCGGACGCGCGACGGTCTCCGCCTACACGGCGGCCAAGACCGGCCTCGACGGCCTCACGCGCCAGATGGGGATCGAGCTCGCGACCACGGGCGTCACGGTCAACGCGATCGCGCCGGGCTACTTCGAGACCGAGATGAACGCGCCCCTGCTCGCGAACCCCGAGTTCGTCGCGATGGTCAACAAGCGCACGCCGATGGGGCGCTGGGCGAAGCCGGAGGAGCTCGCGGGCGCGACGATCTTCCTCGCCTCGAACGCCGGCAGCTACGTCACCGGCCATACCGTCTACGTCGATGGCGGCCTGACGGTCGCGCTCTGAACGACGCGGCGGCTCCCCGTGGCGGGGAGCCGCCGCCGCGCGTCACCGGGTGTTGGGCCGGATGTCGTCCTCGATATGCGCCTCGATCAGCGCGTCGATCGACGGGTCCGTCGTGAAGCCCATGGCCTTGGCGCGGGTGGAGGCCAGCTTCCTCGGCCAGCCGTCGACGATCTTCTGGATCATCGGGTCGGGCTGCCACTTGATGCGGCGATAGGCCTCCTCGCCCGCCACGCGGCGCAGCGCGTCGGCCATGTCCTGCACCGTCGCGTCGAGCGATGGAAGCGTCAGCGACCGGTTCCAGCCCCAGGCGCTCGCCGGCAGGTCGTGGGCGCGCACGAAGGCCTCGACGGTCTTGCGCGGGCTGAGCAGCGGCATCCAGTTGTCCGGGCGCACCGGGCAGATGGCCTCCTGCCCCGCGAGCGGCTCGCGGATGATCGACGAGGCGAAGGTCGAGGCGGCGAGGTTCGGCTTGCCTGGACGCACGACGATCGTCGGCAGGCGCAGCGAGCGCCCGTCGACGAAGCCCTTGCGCGTGTAGTCGGCCACGAGCATCTCGCCCATCGCCTTCTGCACGCCGTAGGAGGTCTGCGGCGTCAGCGGCTGGTCGTCGGACAGGCGCTCGGGCAGGTCGCCGCCATAGACGGCGATCGACGAGGTGAAGACCACGCGCGGCTTGGTCCCCAGCGCGCGGCAGGCCTCGAGCACGTTGCGCGTGCCGTCGAGGTTGACGCGGTAGCCGAGGTCGAAGTCCTTCTCGGCACCGGCGCTGACCACGGCGGCGAAATGGAATACCGCGCCGGTGTCGGGCGTGATCAGGCGCTTGATCAGATCGGCGTCGTAGACCTGTCCGGTCACGACCTCGACGCGCGGATCGACGGGCACGTAGGGCGCGGTGGCCACGTCCATCAGGACGAGCTTTTCGATCTTCGCGGGCTTGCCGTCGGGCGACAGCGTGCCCTGTTCGAGAAGCTTGCGGGCGAGCTTCTTGCCCAGCATGCCGGTTCCGCCGGTGATGACGACCTTCATTGCAGTTTCCTCGATGCTTGCAGTTCAGGAATTCGGACCGCGATCCATGGAGAAGGGCTGCCAGCGCCGCAGCCCACTCGCCGCGAGAACCGTGGGATTGACGCAGGACAGCGGCCAACGGCCGGAGAGCACCAGCGCCAGCTCCTGACCGACGCGGCGCTTGCGCGCGGGATCGAAACGCGCGGAGGCGGACGCGTTGTGGGGCGCCAGGATCACGTGGGGCATGCGCAGCAGCCTGTTGTCGGGCTTCGGCGGTTCGATTTCGAACACGTCGAGCCCCGCGCCGGCGATCCATCCCTCGTCCAGCGCACGGATCAGCGCCGATTCCTGGACCGTCGGCCCGCGCCCGGTGTTGATGAAGATCGCCGTCTTCTTCATCTGGCGGAAATGCCTCTCGGCGAAGAAGCCGCGCGTCTGCGGCGTGTCGGGCAGGTGCATCGACACGAAGTCCGAGCTTGCGAGGAGGTCCTGCAGGCTCGAGGGCTCGACCCCGAGCTCGGTCATCCGCGTCTCCTCGACGAAGGGATCGAAGGCCTTAAGCCGCAGGCCGAAGGCGGCGGCGCGGCGTGCCG
>VGDA01000206.1 GCA_016869915.1 Alphaproteobacteria bacterium | reverse complement strand
TCAGTCGAGGCGCGGGAAGCGGTCGCCGGCCATCCCGAGGATCCGGCGCGCGACGTCGTCGCCGAGCGCCGCGGCGTCGCGCGGCGCGGCGGTGCCGCTCGCGCGCCAGCCCTCGCGGCCGTCCGGTGTCGCGACGAAGCCCGTCAGCGAGAGCCTGCCGTCCTCGATGGTCGCGTGGCCGGCGATCGGCGTGCGGCAATTGCCCTCGAGGCGCAGCAGCAGCGCGCGCTCCGCGACCACGGCGTCGGCCGTGTCGCGATGGCCGACGCGCGCCAGCAGGTCGAGCACGCGCCGGTCGCCGTCGCGCACCTCGCAGCAGACCGCGCCCTGCCCGACGGCGGGGACGAACTGCGCGGGATCGAGCGCGAGGGTGATGCGCGAACCGAGCCCGATCCGGCGCAGCCCCGCCGCGGCGAGGATGATCGCGTCGACCTCGCCGTCGTCGAGCTTGCGCAGCCGCGTGTCGACGTTGCCGCGCATCATGCGGATGGCGATGTCCGGGCGCAGCGCGAGGAGCTGCGACTGGCGGCGCAGCGCGGAGGTGCCGATGGAGCAGCCGGGCGGCAGGTCGGCGAGCCGGCGCGGGCTGCCGTCGCGCATGACCAGCGCGTCGCGCGGATCGTCGCGCTCGAGAATGCAGCCCAGCGCGAAGCCGGGCGGCAGCACGCCGGGAAGGTCCTTGGTGGAATGCACCGCGACGTCGATGCTGCGCTCAGCCAGGGCCTCCTCCAGCTCCTTCGTGAACAGGCCCTTGCCGCCGATCGCGGAAAGCGGGCGGTCCTGGATCCGGTCGCCCGTGGTCCTGATCACCACGGTCTCGATGGCGCCCGGCGCGGCCAGCTCGGGCCACGCGCCGGCAAGTGCCGCCGCGACGAGCCGGGTCTGGGCGAGCGCCAGCTGCGAGCCGCGCGTTCCAAGGCGGAGCATTGCAACATTCATGGCGGCTTTCTTTAACAGGGCCGGGCCGTCGTCGCCACATCGCGATGGCCCCTCCCCCGGCGACCGCGCGAGCCGCGCATTGCCCGCGCCGGAGGCGTGGATTATGACTCTGCCGGCGCTGGGCCGGAGGCCCCGCGGGCAAGCCTCGAGGGAGAAACGCCATGTCGGAAGGGAACCTCTTTCCCGTCGCGAAGGAACATGCCGCGCGCGCCTGGGTCGATGCCGCCAAGTACGGGGCGATGTACGCGCATTCCCTCAAGGATCCCGTCGGCTTCTGGGCCCAGCATGGCCGCCGCGTCGACTGGATGAAGCCCTACACGCAGGTGAAGGACGTCTCCTTCGACGCGCGCGACCTGCATGTCCGCTGGTTCCACGACGGGACGCTCAACGTCTCCGCCAACTGCGTCGACCGCCACCTCGCCACCCGCGGCGACCAGGTCGCGATCATCTGGGAGGGCGACGACCCCGGCGAGGACCGGCGGATCACCTATCGCGAACTGCACGAGCAGGTCTGCCGCCTCGCCAACGCGATGAAGGCGCGCGGCGTGAAGAAGGGCGACCGCGTCACGATCTACCTGCCGATGATCCCCGAGGCCGCCTACGCGATGCTGGCCTGCGCGCGCATCGGCGCGGTGCACTCGATCGTCTTCGGCGGCTTCTCGCCCGACAGCCTCGCCAACCGCATCCAGGACTGCGAGTCGAACTTCCTGATCACCGCCGACGAGGGCCTGCGCGGCGGCCGCAAGGTGCCGCTGAAGGTCAACGCCGACGCGGCGCTCCGGACCTGCCCGACGGTGAAGAACGTGCTGGTCGTCCGGCGCACCGGCGGCGCGGTTGCCTGGGAGGCGGGGCGCGACCTCTGGTACCACGACGAGGTGGCGGCGGCCCCGGCCGACTGCCCGCCCGCGGAGATGGGCGCCGAGGACCCGCTCTTCATCCTCTACACCTCCGGCTCCACCGGGAAGCCCAAGGGCGTGCTGCACACGACCGGCGGCTATCTCGTCTGGGCGTCGATGACGCACCAGTACGTCTTCGACTACCACGACGGCGACATCTACTGGTGCACCGCCGACGTGGGCTGGGTCACCGGCCACAGCTACATCGTCTACGGCCCGCTCGCCAACGGCGCCACGACGCTGATGTTCGAGGGCGTGCCGAACTACCCGGACTCCTCGCGCTTCTGGCAGGTCGTCGACAAGCACGAGGTGAACATCTTCTACACCGCGCCCACCGCCATCCGCGCGCTGATGCGCGAGGGCGAGGCGCCGGTCAGGAAGGCGAGCCGCAAGTCGCTGCGCCTGCTCGGCTCGGTCGGCGAGCCGATCAACCCCGAGGCCTGGCTCTGGTACCACCGCGTGGTGGGCGACGGCCGCTGCCCGATCGTCGACACCTGGTGGCAGACCGAGACCGGCGGCATCCTCATCACGCCGCTGCCCGGCGCGATCGCGCAGAAGCCGGGCTCGGCGACCAAGCCCTTCTTCGCGGTGAAGCCGGTGATCGTCGACAACGAGGGCAAGGAGCTCTCCGGCACCTGCGAGGGCAATCTCTGCATCGCCGATTCCTGGCCCGGCCAGATGCGCACGGTCTTCGGCGACCACCAGCGCTTCATCGACACCTACTTCAAGACCTTCCCCGGCAAGTACTTCACCGGCGACGGCTGCCGGCGCGACGCGGACGGCTACTACTGGATCACCGGGCGCGTCGACGACGTCATCAACGTCTCGGGCCACCGCATCGGCACGGCCGAGGTCGAGTCGGCGCTGGTCGCGCACCCGAAGGTCGCGGAGTCCGCGGTCGTCGGCTACCCGCACGACATCAAGGGCCAGGGCATCTACGCCTATGTCACGCTGAAGGCCGGCGAGCAGCCGGGCGAGGAGCTGCGCAAGGAGCTCGTCGCGTGGGTGCGCAAGCAGATCGGCCCGATCGCGACGCCGGACATGATCCAGTGGGCGCCGGGCCTGCCGAAGACGCGCTCGGGCAAGATCATGCGCCGCATCCTGCGCAAGATCGCCGCGAACGAGCACTCGGCGCTCGGCGACATCTCCACCCTCGCCGATCCCGGCGTGGTGGACGAGCTGGTGACCAACCGCCTCAACAAGGGCTGACGCCGCGGCGACCGGGGAGCGCCGCGGCCGCGCTCCCTTCCCGCGCTTGCCAGCGCCGCCCGGGCGGCGCGCGTTCCAGCAAGGGGACGAGATGTCGCCCAAGGGCTGCCTGTCGACCTCATTCCTGCTCCTGCTCTCGCTCTGGTCGCTGCTCGTCGGCGGGCTGGTCGTCGCGGGCTGGATCGGCGCGGCGCTGCTCGAGTTCTTCCTGCGCGCCGCGCTGGCCGACCTCTCCGGGGCGAGGCACGCGGCGCAGGAGGTCCTCGACATGCTGCGCGCGATCGGCTTCGGCGCCATGGCCGGGCTCTGGGCCGTCGGCGCGGCCGTCCTTCTCGCGCTCTGGCTCGCCTTCCGCCGCGGCGCGGAGGCTGAGCAGCAGCGCCAGCGCCACGGGGCCGGCCGCGTGATCGACATCGAGGCGGTGGTGGTCGAGCGCCACGAGGCGCGGGGCGACGCGCGAGCGGCGCCGCGCGACGACGGGCCGGGGCGGCTTCCCCCGCCCGGGCCGCCGCGTCCGTGACGCCGGCACGATGACGCGACGCCATCTCGTCTTCGCGGCCAAGCTGCTCGTCTCGGCGGGCCTGCTCTGGTTCCTGCTGCACAAGGTCCGGCTCGGGCCCGTGCTCGAGCGGCTCGCGGAGGCCGACGCGGCGCCCCTGCTCGCCGCCTTCGCCGTCTTCCTGTTCCAGATGGCATTGACGGCGCTGCGCTACGCGCGCGTAGGCGACGCGCTCGGCGCGCCGATGGACGCGGCGACGGCGCTGCGGCTCGTGCTCGTCGGGCATTTCTTCGGCCAGGCCCTGCCCTCGGCCGTGGGCGGCGACGCGGTGCGGATCTGGATGGCGACGCGGCTCGGCATCCCGCTCGGCCGCGCGGCGAGCGCGGTGCTCTGCGACCGCGGCGTCGCCTTCCTCGTGCTGATGGCGATCGCGCTCGCCTGCGCGCCGCTCTTCCTCGCGCGCATCGCCGACGAGGCGGCGCGGCTCTTCCTGCTCGTCCCCGCCCTCGCGGTCGCGGGCGCGACGCTCGCCATCGCGCTGGCCCGCGAGGCGAACCTCGCCTGGCTCGGGGCGCGCGGCGTGCCGCATGCGCCGCTCGCGCTGGCCCGCGACATCCGCGCGACGACGCGCGGCCCGGGCGCGGCGGCGATCCTGGCGCTCGCGCTCGCCGCGCAGCTCGGCTTCATCGCCTCGACCTGGCTCGCCGCGCGCGGCCTCGACCTCGGGCTCGGGCTCGCCGACTGCCTCGTCGTCATGCCGCCGGTGATCCTCGCCACGCTGCTGCCGGTGTCGATCGCCGGCTGGGGCGTGCGCGAGGGCGCGATGGTGTTCGGCTTCGGGCTCGTCGGCGTCGCGGCGGCGGACGCGCTGGCGCTGTCGATCCTGGTCGGCCTCGCCAACATCCTCGCCGGCCTGCCCGGCGCGGCGCTGTGGCTGGCCGGGCGCCGGGTCAGCTCGTCCGGCTGACGATGCGCCCGGGCGCGGCCGAGGCCTGGTCGCGCTCGAAGACGAGCTCGCGCTCGTGGAAGCCGCGCAGGCTCGCGCGATGGCCGATCGAGACGATCGCCGTGCCCGGCAGGCGCTGGCGCAGCAACGTGTAGAGCCGCGCCTCCGAGGCCTCGTCGATCGCCGCCGTCGCCTCGTCGAGGAAGAGCCAGTCCGGCTCCAGCACCAGCGCGCGCGCGATGGCGAGGCGCTGCTGCTCGCCGCCCGACAGGCGCTGCGCCCAGTGCGCGCTCTCGCCCAGCGCCGGCGCCAGGTGGCCGAGGCCGACATCGCCGAGGATGCGCGCAAGGCGCTGCTCGCTCGCCCCCGCGCCGCGATCGGGGTAGCGCAGCGCCTCCGCCAGCGTGCCGATCGGCATGTAGGGGCGCTGCGGCAGGAAGAGCGGGCGCGCGTCCTCCGGCACGCGGATGCGGCCGGCGCCATGCGGCCAGATGCCGGCCAGCGCGCGGAACAGCGTCGACTTGCCCGAGCCCGAGGCGCCGGTCACCAGCACGCGCTCGCCCGGCGCGATGGCGAGGGTGATGCCGGAGGCGAGCACGCGGCCATCGGGCAGGCCGAGCGCGACATCCTCCAGCGCGATGCCCCCGCCCGGCGCGCGCGACAGCTCGGGCCCCGTTCCGCCCGCGCCCGCCGCCTCGGCACGCGCGATCGCCTTCTCGAAGCCGGTGAGGCGGTCGACCACCGCGCGCCATTGCGCGACGTCGGCATAGGCATCGACGAAGAAGCTCAGCGCGCCCTGGACCTGGCCGAAGGCGCCGGCGACCTGCGTCAGCCCGCCCAGCGGGATGGCGCCGGAGAAGTAGCGCGGCGCCGCGACGATGATCGGGAAGATCGTCGCGGCGAGGCCGTAGAGGGTGGAGACGGCGAAGACGTCCTTCTGCACCGACATCAGCCCGTGCCAGTTGCGCACGACGGCGGCGAAGCGCGCGAGGAAGGAGCGGCGCTCGTCCTCCTCGGCGCGGTGCAGCGCGACGGCCTCGGCGTTCTCGCGGAAGCGCACGAGGCCGAAGCGGAAATCCGCCTCGTGGCGCTGCTGCTCGAAGGTCAGGCCGACCAGCCGCCTGCCGACGAGATGCGTGACCCAGGTCCCCGCGACCGCGTAGGCCAGCGCCACCCAGACCATGTAGCCCGGCACCTCGATGCCCAGCACCTCGATGCTGCCCGAGAGCTGCCAGAGCACGACGACGAAGGACAGGAGCGTCACCGCCTGCTGCAGCAGGTCGAGCGTCAGGCGCAGCGTGACGTCGACGAAGAGCTTCACGTCCTCGGCGATGCGCTGGTCGGGATTGTCGGTGTCGCGGTCGGCGAGCTGGATGCGGTAGTAGGCGCGATGCGCGAGCCAGCGCCCCAGCAGGTGCTCGGTCAGCCAGGCGCGCCAGCGGATGCGCAGCCACATGCCGAGATAGAGCCGCGCCAGGCCGAACACCACGTAGACGAGGACGATCGCCGACCAGTCGGCGAGCAGCCGCCAGAACGCGGGCTCGTTCCTGTCCTGGAGCGCGTTGAAGAAGTCGCCGTTCCACGCGTTCAGGCGGACGTTGAGGTAGACGAGCAGGAGGCTGATCGCGACGATGGCCGCGAGCAAGGCGCGGCCGGCCGAGCGGTCGGCGGAGACCCAGTAGGGCCGCGCCAGCGCCGCGAGGTCGCGCAGGAAGGGCCGCATTCCGGCCATCGCGCCGCCCCAACGCGCCCGCTCAGAAATCGACGCAGCGCCCGTCGCGCTCCCAGTCCCCGTAGCGCGTCGGCTCGAGGCCGCGCGGGCCGCCCTGCTCGGGGATGCGCGGCTTCGCCACGGGCGCCGCCGCATCGGGCGGCGGGCTGGCGGTGGATTGCGCCGGGGGAATGGCGGGGCCGTCCTTGCGATCGTTCATTGCCGGGACTTAGGCGCGGGGGCCCCGGCGAGGCAAGCCCCGATGCGAGCCCGTGAAGAGAAGCCCTCCCCCCCAGGGTCGGAGGCTCCTCCC
>VGDA01000205.1 GCA_016869915.1 Alphaproteobacteria bacterium | reverse complement strand
CGCGAGCGCGTCGTCGCCTCTGGCCGCGGGCGCGTCGACGCGGACCGCTTCGCGGAGATCGCCGCCGACGTCGCCTGGGGCCGCTACCGCATGCAGGTCCGCGTGCCGGGCGCGGAGCGCGCGCAGGCCGCGGTCTCGTTCCAGGCGGGCTGGGGCGGCGGCGACCTCGATCGCACGCCGGACAAGCTGGAGGTCGTCGCCGACCGCCAGGCCTATCGCGCGGGCGAGGTCGCGCGGCTGCGCATCGACGCCGCGCATGCGGGCGAGGCGACGATCCTGGTCGCGACCGACCGCGTCCATGCCGTGCGCAACATCGCCGTGCCGGCGGGCGGCGCCTCGGTCGAGATCCCGGTCGAGGCGGCCTGGGGCCCGGGCGCCTATGCGCTGGTCTCCATGGTGCGCCCGCTGGAGGCGCCGGGCGCCGGGCGCGCGCCGCTGCGCGCCATCGGCGTCGCGTGGCTCGGCATCGACACCGGCGCGCGGCGCCTTGCCGTCGAGATCGAGGCGCCGGCGCGCATCCGCCCGCGCGGTCCCGTGGAGGTCGCGCTGCGCGTGCCCGGCGCGGGCGCCGACGCGCGCGTGACGCTGGCCGCGGTCGACGAGGGCATCCTGCAGCTCACGCGCCA
The DNA here is from genome assembly GCA_016869915.1 of Alphaproteobacteria bacterium. Taxonomy (GTDB): domain Bacteria; phylum Pseudomonadota; class Alphaproteobacteria; order CACIAM-22H2; family CACIAM-22H2; genus CAIOSQ01. The sequence continues at coordinate 5,915 of VGDA01000205.1, read as the reverse complement.
TGCCAGCCCCGACCCGCACGCCCATGTCTTCGCCAAGCGGCGCCTGGGCGTCGAGCTGCGCGACGACTATGGCCGCGTGATCGATGGCCGCGCCGGCGCGCGCGGCGCGATCCGCCAGGGCGGCGACGCCGGCTTCGGCGGCCGCGGGCTGGAGGTCGTGCCGATCACCATCGTCTCGCTCTTCCACGGCCCGGTCGCGCTCGACGCCGAGGGCCGCGCGCGCGTGACGCTGGACATCCCGGACTTCGCGGGCGAGCTGCGCCTGATGGCCGTGGCCTGGGACGGCACGCGGCTCGGCGCCGGCGAGGCGCGCATGACCGTGCGCGACGCGCTGGTCGCCGACGCGACCTTCCCGCGCTTCCTCGCGCCCGGCGACGAGGGGCGCGTGGCGCTGTGGCTGCACAATGTCGAGGGCGAGGCGGGGACCTGGCGCGCGAGCTGGTCGGTCGAGGGCGGCGCGCGCATCGCCGGCGAGGCGTCGCGCAGCGTGGCGCTGGCGCGCGACGGGCGCGAGCTCCTGTCCTGGCCGCTGGTCGCGGGCGAGCCCGGCCTCTCCACCTTCCGGCTGGCGATGTCCGGGCCGGGCGGCGCCTCCTTCGCGCGCGAATGGCGCATGGAGACGCGGCCCGCCCAGGCGCGCACGACCGAGGCGCGCATTGAGCGCATCGCGCCGGGCGCCGCGCTGGCCGTGGCGCCGCGCCAGGTCGCGGGCGCCGTGCCCGGCTCGGTGCAGGCGACGGTGGAGATCGCGTCCTGGCGCGGCTTCGACGTGCCGGCGCTGCTGCGCGCGCTCGACCGCTATCCCTTCGGCTGCCTCGAGCAGACGACCAGCCGCGCCTTCCCGCTGCTCTTCCTCAACGACGCGGCCGCGCTGGTCGGGCGCGGCGAGGAGCGCGGCATCGAGCGGCGCGTGCAGGACGCGATCTGGCGCGTGCTCGACCTGCAGCGCCCCGATGGCGGCTTCGGCCTCTGGGGCCCGGGCGACGACCCGGCGCAGGGCTGGCTGCAGGTCTATGCCGCCGACTTCCTGCTCGCGGCGAAGAAGCGCGGCATGACCGTGCCCGACGAGGCGCTGGGCCGCGCGCTGCGCTGGATGCGCGCCACGGCCTCGCGCCTCGATGGCGGCGACGAGGCGCGGGCCTACGCGCTCTACGTCCTCGCGCGCGAGGGCCGCGCCGACCTCGGCACGATGCGCTACGTCCACGACGCGCGCGCGCGCGGCTACGAGAACCCGCTGGTGATGGCGCAGCTCGGCGCCGCGCTGCAACTGGCCGGCGACACGGCGCGCGCCGACGGCCTTTTCCAGCGCAGCCTCGCCGCGCTCGACCGCGACATGCAGCGCACGGACCGCCGCAGCTTCGACGGCTATGGCAGCCCGCTGCGCGACCTCGCCGGCACGGTCGCGGCCGCCGCGGCGGCCAACCGCGCCGACACGCTCGACCAGCTGTTCCGGCGCTTCTCCGACACGATGCGCCTGCCGCAGCTCGACGCCACGACGACGCAGGAGAAGGCGTGGATGCTGCTGGCGACGCAGGCGATGGCGGAGCGCGGCGGGCACGTGAACGTCGACGTCGCCGGCACGCCGGTGATGGGCCGCGCGCGCGCCTTCCTCGAGCTGCAGCCCGAGCAGCTGCGCCGCGGCCTGCGCATCGAGAACCGCGGCCAGCGCGACGCCTGGGCGACGACGACGGTGAGCTACGTGCCGTCCAGCCCGCTGCCCGCTTCCAGCCGCCGCCTGACGATCCGGCGCACGCACTGGACGCTGGCGGGCGAGCGTGCGGACCTTGCGAAGCTGCGGCAGAACGACCGCGTCGTGGTCTGGATCGAGGTCGGCGGCCTGAACGAGTCCGACCGCCAGGCCAATGCCGACATCGCGATCACCGACCTGCTGCCCGCGGGGCTGGAGATCGAGGCGCCGCTGCGCCGCGTCGACGACGAGGGCGCGACGCAGTTCCGCTTCCTCGGCACGCTGTCGCGCTTCGCGGTGGTCGAGGCGCGCGACGACCGCTTCGTCGCCGCGGCGCGCGGCGGCGAGCTGACCGAGCCGGCGCTGCGCATCGGCTACGTGGCGCGCGCGATCACGCCGGGGCGCTACGTCCTGCCCGCGGTGCAGGTCGAGGACATGTACCGCCCGGAGGTCTTCGCGCGCAGCGCGGCCGGGCGGGTCGACATCGCGCCGTGAGCCGCGGCGGGGCAAGGCCGGGGGGCTGAGGGGCATGCGCCGCCTGCTGCTCGCCGGCGCGCTCGGCGCCGCGGCGCTCGCGCTCTGCGTCGTGGCGCTCGACCGCGCCTTCCCGCCGGACATGTCGCGCGCCGCCGCGTCCTCGACCCTGGTCGTCGACCGCGAGGAGCGGCTGCTGCGCGCCTTCGTCACCGCCGACGGCAAGTGGCGGCTGCCTGCGCGCGTCGCCGACGTCGACCCGCGCTATGTCGACATGCTGCTCGCCTACGAGGACCGACGCTTCCGCGCGCATCCCGGCGTCGACCCGGCGGCGCTGGCGCGCGCGGCGTGGCAGGCGCTGCGCAGCGGGCGCGTCGTCTCCGGCGGCTCGACCATCACGATGCAGGTCGCGCGGCTGCTCGAGCCGCGGCCGCGCTCGATGGCGGCGAAGCTCGCGGAGATCGCGCGCGCCCTGCAGCTCGAGGCGCGGCTGGGCAAGGACGAGATCCTGTCGCTCTACCTCTCGCTCGCGCCCTTCGGCGGCAATGTCGAGGGCGTGCGCGCGGCCTCGCTGTCCTGGCTCGGCAAGGAGCCCGCGCGGCTGACGCCGGGCGAGGCGGCGCTGCTCGTCGTGCTGCCGCAGTCGCCGGAGCGCACGCGCCCCGACCGCGACCCCGAGGCGGCGCGCGCCGCGCGCGACAAGGTCCTGCGCGTGCTCGCCGCGCGCGGCGCCCTGCCGGCGCGCGAGGCCGCCGAGGCGGCGCAGGAGCCCGCGCCGCGCCAGCGCATCGCCATGCCCTTCCACGCGCCGCATCTCGCCGAGGCGATGCGCTCGACGGCGCCGCCGGGCGCGCGGCTGCGCACCACGATCGACCGCGCGCTGCAGGAGCAGGTCGAGCAGCTCGCGCGGCGCGAGCGCGGCTTCTTCGACGATCCCGGCAACGTCGCCATCCTCGTCGTGGAGAACGCCACGCGCGAGGTGCGCGCCTGGGTCGGCGGCGCCGACTTCGCGGCCGAGGCGGGGCAGGTCGACCTCGCGCGCGCGCGCCGCTCGCCGGGCTCGGCGCTCAAGCCCTTCCTCTACGCGCTGGCCTTCGACGATGGCTGGCTGCACCCGGAGACGCGCATCGCCGACGCCGCGACGCGCTTCGGCGACTTCGCGCCGCGCAACTTCGACCGCGGCCATGCCGGGGAGGTGTCGGCGCGTACGGCGCTGCAGCTCTCGCTCAACGTGCCCGCGGTCGCGGTGCTGGAGCGGCTGGGCACGGCGCGCTTCATGCGGGCGCTCGCCGGCGCCGGCGCGGTCGCGGAGTTCGACCGCCGCGCGACCGAGGCGCCGGGCCTGCCGGTGATCCTTGGCGGGCTCGGCATCTCGCTCGCCGACATGGCGATGCTCTACGCCGCGCTGGCCGACGACGGCCGCGCGCGGCCGCTGGTGCTGCGCCACGGCGCGGCGCGCGAGGCGGGCGAGGGCCGGCCCTTCGTCGAGCCGCGCGCCGCGCAATGGACGCGCGAGATCCTGCGCGGCGTGCCGGCGCCCGAGCCCTGGGCGCAGCGCGGCGCGGCGCGGCCGATCGCGTGGAAGACCGGCACGTCCTACGGCTTCCGCGACGCGCTCGCCTTCGGCTCGACGCGGCGCTTCACCGTCGCGGTCTGGGTCGGGCGCGCCGACGGCACGCCGCGCCCCGGCCAGTACGGGCGCAGCGCCGCGGCGCCGATCCTGTTCAAGGCCTTCGACCTCCTGCCGCCGGAGGCCTGGCCCGAGCAGCCGCAGCGCCCCGGCGCGCCGCCGCCCGCGCTCGCGCGCCTCGCGCCGCGCGGCGCCGAGGACCGGCCCTGGGCCGATGGCGAGCGCGGCCTCGCCATCCTCTTCCCGCCCGATGGCGCGACGATCGAGCTCGCGCGCCTGGGCGGCGAGCTCGTGCCGCTCGCGCTCAAGGCGCAGGGCGGGCGCGGGCGCCTGACCTGGATCGTCGATGGCAGGCCGCTCGCCGCGGCGCCGCGGCTCGAGCCGCGCAGCTACGTGCCGGAGGGCGAGGGGTTCCTGCGCCTCGTCGTCGTCGACGAGGCGGGTGCGAGCGCGCAGGCGAGCGTGCGCATCGTCGAGCCGCGCTGAGGTCGCGCGCGCGATGGCCCGGCGCTGGATGGCCCGGCGGGGGGCGGCTCAGCGCGCGGCGAGGTAGCCGGTCGCCGCGACGAGCGGATCGTAGAGCGCCGGGCCGGCCGCGACGATCGGGTTGCCGCGATTGGCGAGCAGGCCCTGCTCGAAGGGCGAGGCGATGCCGCCGGCCTCGCGCACCAGCACGCAGCCGGCCAGCGCGTCCCAGGGCTTGGTGAAGCATTCCGCGAAGCCGTCGATCGCGCCCTGCGCGACCAGCGCCATCGACAGCGCGCAGGCGCCGGAGCGGCGGAACTCGAAGCCCGCCGCGATCGCGCGGTCGAGCGAGGCGAGATAGGCCGGCCGCGGCAGCGTCGGCGTCCAGTCGATCTCGATCACCGCCTCGGCCGGGCGCGTGGTGGCGGAGACGCGCAGCGCCTTGCCGTCGCAGGTCGCGCCGCCGCCCAGCCGCGCGGCGTAGACGCGGCCGAGCACGGGCGCCGCGACGACGCCGATATCGGCGACGCCGTCGGTCATGTGCGCGATCGACACGCACCAGTAATGGCCGCCGCGCGCGAAATTCGCCGTGCCGTCGATCGGGTCGACGACCCAGAGGCTGCGCCCGGAGCCGCCGCCGCCCTCCTCGCCGAGGAAGTCGTCGCCGGGGAAGGCGCGCGCCACGGCCTCGGCGATCTGCCGCTCGATGTCGCCATCGACCTCGGTGACGTAGTCCTGGTGGCCCTTGAAGCTGGTCGGGCCCTTGCGCGCGCCTTGCCGCGCCAGCGCCTGCCGCCCCATCTCGCCCGAGAGCCGCGTCGCGAAGGCAAGGCGCTCCTCGAGCGCCGCCGCGTCCATCATCCTTCCGCTCCTTCCGTCGGGCGCGGCGCCGCGCGCCGCGAAAAGCGCAGGTAGGCGGGGCTGCGGCCCTCGCCCACCGACCATTCCTCGTAGCGCGTCGCCGGCCAGTCCGCGGGCCGCGCGGCCAGGCGCTCCACGAGGTCGAACCAGGGATGGACCGGCAGCCGCTCCAGGATCCACTCCAGGTAGTCGGCATGGTCGGTCGCCACGCGCAGCTCGGCGCCGGGCGCAAGCGCCTGCGCCAGCGCGTCGAGGAAGGGCGCCTGGACGAGGCGGCGCTTGTGGTGGCGCGCCTTGGGCCAGGGATCGGGGAAGAGCACGAAGGCGCGCGCGATGGATCCCGGCGCGAGGCGCTGCAGCAGCATGCGCGCGTCGTCGTTCCAGACCCGCACGTTGCCGATCGCGCCATCGCGCAGGTGGCCGAGAAGCGCGACGACGCCGTTCTCGTAGGGCTCGCAGCCGACCAGGCCGATCGCCGGGTTGCGCGAGGCCTGCCAGGCGAGGTGCTCGCCGCCGCCGAAGCCGACCTCGAGCCAGGTCTCGCGCGGCGCGTGGGCGAAGAACGCCGCGGGGTCGACCGGCGCGTCGCCCGCGGGCAGCGCGACGCGCAGCGCGGGCAGCATGGTCGACAGCAGCGCCGCGCGGCCCGCGCGCAGCTTGCGCCCGCGCCGCCGCCCGAAGCTGTGGATGAGGCGCTCGCCCTCGTCCATCGCGGACCCCCTCAAAGCAGAAGGGGGACGCGCCCGCGTGGCGCGTCCCCCCGCCTTCGCGTGCCGGTGGCTCAGCGCGCGCCGAAGG
>VGDA01000204.1 GCA_016869915.1 Alphaproteobacteria bacterium | reverse complement strand
ACGATCTCCTCCGCCACCGGTGGCTGGGACAGGGCCATGAGCCGCGAATAGGCCGCCACGTCAGCAGCGCTGAGTGACGTGGGGTCCGCAGCGCGCGCGTAGCCCCAGTAGCCGCGCAGCGAACCGGGCGCTGCCTCGCCGCGCAGCAGCGCCACCGGATCCGCGAGGTCGCGATAGACGAGCGCATGATGCTCGATCATCTCGACGAGGCCGGGATCCCCGCGCACCACGGCGCCCCGCGCGGCCAACGCGTAGCGGCAGCCCCGTTGGCGTCGCACGAGACCGAGCGCGACTGCGGCATCGAGCAGCCGCTGCGCCTGGCCAACGTCCAGCCCGGTTGCCATGGCGAGATCCGACGGCGTGCAGGGGGTCTCGTGCAAATGGTCGAGCACGCGCAGCCGTACGCAGGCGAGCAGCACCTGAGAATAGACGAAGCCGGCGCACAGATCGAAGACCGCGCGCGCCTCGCGCCGCACGAAGGGACGCGACAGGGGAAAGGCAGTCGCAAGACGCCGGAACCGGCGATCTCCGACGAGAGCAACGGCCCATGCGCGGATGCTCTCGACGATCCCGTCGGAGGCCTGGGGATCCGCCTGCGCGTCGCGTCTGGAGAGGATGCTCACGCCACGCTCAGCGCGGCCTCCTTGGGCAGCAGCCGCGCGGCACGGGCGGCGATCTGCGCGCGAAGCGCGTCGCGTCCGGGACAGACGGGGACCGAGGCGACCGACTCGGCGACCAGTTCCTCGAAGCGCTCCCGCGCACCGAGAGGACCAAGCTGCAGCACCGCGTTGGGCCGACCGAGCGCCGCGTCGCGGCCCACCGGCTTGCCGGCGGAGGCGGCCGATGCGAAGGCGTCGAGCAGATCATCCGCCACCTGGAAGGCTTCGCCCAGGCATTCGCCGACCATCCGCCAGGATTCTCCCGGCACGCCGGCCGCCGTCGCGCCCGCGACGGTCGCGGCCGCGAAAAGGGCACCGGTCTTGGCCTGCTGATACGCGGCGAGCGAGATCTCCGGCTCGCTTTCCCATGCCTGGCCGGCGACGATCCCGTTCGGCGCACCTGCCGCACGGGCAAGGACGCTCAGCAGGGGCGCCATCAGCGTCGCCTTCCGCGCGCCTGCCAGCACCAACGTCTCGAAGGCGAGGACGATCAGCCCGTCGCCGGCAAGCACCGCCAGTGGCTCGCCGAAGGCGCGATGCACCGAGGGTCGCCCGCGGCGCGTGTCCGCGTCGTCGAAGCAGGGCAGGTCGTCGTGGACCAGCGACGCGCAGTGCAGAAGCTCGATCGACGCCGCAGCCGCGTCGGCGAGCGCCGGGTTGCGGTCGCCGCATGCGGCGGCAACCGCGAGGGCCAGCTGCGGCCTGATGCGCGCCCCACCGGGAAACACCGCGTGCCTGAACGCCGCCACAAGCTTGGGCGGCGCCCCCACCCCGGCGGTCCTGGCGAGCGCTCCTTCCAGAGCCCGCTCGATGCGTTCGGCCGCGTCCATGGCAGATCCTTTCATGACGAGAGGCTGTCTATTTATATGGACAGCCGGATTGTCATGCTAGATTGACAGTCAGTCAACCCGTTTCTTTCTGGACCAACGACCGATGCGCCAAGGACAGACGATCGTGATCGGCGCGGGTGTCGGCGGCCTCGCCTGCGCGATCGACCTGGCGTCCCAGGGGATCGCGGTGCGCGTGCTAGAACGCGCGTCGGCGCCAGGCGGCAAGATGCGGGTCCTGCCCGCGGGCGGCACCGCGGTCGACGCGGGGCCCACGGTCTTCACCCTGCGCGGCGTGTTCGAGGACCTGTTCGCCAGCGCCGGCGCGCGGCTGGCGGACCGGCTGGCGCTGACGCCGCTCGAAGTCCTCGCGCGCCACGCCTGGGCCGGCGGCGCGCAACTCGACCTCTTCGCCGACCGCGCGCGATCGGCCGATGCGATCGGACGCTTCGCGGGCCTCGAGGCGGCTCGCGGCTACCTTGCGTTTTGCCGACGCGCGCAGCGCGTGCACGACGCGCTCGACCGGGACTTCATGCGGGCGCCCAGGCCATCGCCCTCGGGACTGGTGCGGTCGATCGGCCTGCGCGGCGTGCGCGCGATGCTCGAGGCCCCGCCTTTCCGATCGCTCTGGTCCGCCCTGGGCCGCGACTTCGCCGATCCGCGGCTGCGACAGCTTTTCGCCAGGTATGCGACCTATGTCGGCTCCTCGCCCTTCGCTTGCCCGGCGACGCTCATGCTGATCGCACATGTCGAGCAGGAGGGCGTGTGGTCGGTCGAGGGCGGCATGGGCGCCCTTGCGCGCGCCCTCGCGGAGGTCGCCCAGTCCTGCGGCGCGCGGATCGACACCGACGCCCACGTGGCGCGCATCGAGATGCGCGATGGGCGGGCGAGCGGCGTGGCGCTCGCGGACGGGACGGAACTCGTCGCGGATGCCGTCGTCTGCAACGCCGACGCCGCCGCGCTTGCCGCCGGCTGCTTCGGCGCGGAGGTCGCCGATCGCACGCGCGGCCTCGCGACGCGCGGCCGCTCGTTGTCGGCGCATACATGGACGTTGCGGGCGGAGGCGCGAGGCTTTGGCTTCCTGCGCCACAACGTTTTCTTCTCGCGCGACTACCGTGCCGAGTTCGACGCGATCTTCGGCGGTGGACGCGCTCCCGGCGAACCGACGGTATATGTCTGCGCTCAGGATCGCGAAGACGCGACGCTCCCGGATGCAAGCGGCCCCGAGCGCATGCTCGTGCTCGCGAACGCACCGGCGAACGGCGACATGCGCGGCGCCGACCCAGGCGAGGCTTCGCGCATGGCGCGCGCGGTCCAGGAGGTTCTGAAGAGATGCGGAGCGGAGATCGATCTGGACCACCCAACGGCGACGGCGACCGGCCCGGCGGAGTTCGCGACCCTCTTCCCGGCGACCGGGGGGGCGCTCTACGGCCGGGCCTCGCATGGATGGATGGCGTCGTTCGCCCGGCCGGGAACGACGACACCGGTCCCGGGCCTGTTCCTGGCGGGTGGCAGCGCGCACCCGGGAGCCGGGGTCCCGATGACGGCCCTGTCCGGCCGCCTGGCGGCGGGCGCGGTCCGGGAGCACCTGGATTCGATCGCCCGGTCCCGCGCGACGGTTACGCGTGGTGGTACGCGGACGGCTGGAGCGACGACGGGCGCTTCGGGATCGTCCTGATCGCGTTCATCGGCAGCGTGTTCTCGCCGTACTACGCGCGCGCACGCAAGGCAGGCCCGGCTGATCCCGGGGACCATGTCGCGCTCAACGTGGCGCTCTACGGGGCCTCCCACCGGCGCTGGGCGATGACCGAGCGCGGCCGCGCGGCGCTGGCGCGCGACGCCCAGACCCTGCGCATCGGGCTGAGCCGGGTCACGCGCGCCGGCGACGACACGGTGTTCGAGATCGACGAGGTCGGCGCGCCCTTGCCGCGCCGCGTCGCGGGCACCGTGCGCGTCAGGCCCGAGGTTCCCGCGGGTCCGCGCCTCGGGCTCGACCCGGCGGGACGGCATCGCTGGCAGGCGCTCGCTCCCCGCTCGCGGATCGAGGTCGCGCTGCGGCACCCGGACCTTCGATGGTCGGGCACCGGCTATCTCGACACCAACGACGGGGACGTCCCGCTCGAGGACGACTTCCGGTCCTGGGAATGGGGTCGCGCCGCGACCGGTGCCGGCGCATCGGTGCTCTACGACGTCCTGATGCGCGACGGACGACGCGCGTCGCTCGCATGGCGGTTCGGCCCCGATGGCGCGCAGGCATTCGATCCGCCGCCGGCGTTCGAGGCGCCGGCGACCGGGCTATGGCGCATCCCGCGACCTGCACGCGGCGACCGGTCCGGCGCCATGACGACGATCGAGGACACGCCCTTCTACGCGCGCTCGACGCTGCGCACCGTCTGGGGAGGCGAACCCGTCGAGGCGATGCACGAGTCGCTCCGGCTCGATCGCTTCACGATGCCGATCGTCCAGGCGATGCTACCCTTCCGGATGCCGCGACGGCGTTCCTAGCCGTCGCGCGCCTCGCGCTCGGCGGCCTCCCGCTTGCGCCGCTCGCGGCGCAGGTCGAGCAGCTGGTGGACGCCGAATCCCAGCGCCAGCGCGAACACCAGCGCGAGCTCGACAAGGCCGACCACGTGGCCGCCGCCCACTTCCATCGTTCAGCGCCCGCTGCCCAACTGCTCGCGCTCCGCCAGGCGCTCGAACAGCAGGATCATGCGCTCGGCACGGGCGTTGATCCGCCACCATGCGGGCGGCGCGAGGGAAAGCGCGCGGCGCGAGGAGGCGGCAGTCTCGGCGAGCCGCGCGATCTCGGGCAGCGGCGCGGCAGCGGCCGCGGCAGAGCGCTGCGGCGGAACCAGGGCCGCCCCCAGCAGCACCGTCGCCTTGCGCGACGTCGCCACGACGGCGCGCCCCGAGACCGAGTCGAAGCCACGTCTTTCGACCTCGCGCCCGATTTCCGCGTAGAGAAGGGCGGCGGCCCGGATCGCCGGCCGGCAGCCGATGGGCAGCGCGGCGATGCCCGCCATCCCGCGCAGATAGAGCTCGTCCGCGGCACCCAGCACGTCGCGGACGACCTGCGCGAGGCGTGCGTCGAACCGCGGGTCGGTAAGGAACGCATCCGGGTCAAGCCCTGCCGCGTGCATCCGATCCAGCGGCAGGTACACGCGGCCGAGCCTCGCGTCTTCGCCGACGTCGCGCGCGATGTTGGTCAGCTGCATCGCCACGCCCAGCTCGCAGGCCCGCGCATAGGCGGCCGGGCCGCGCGCACCCATCACGATCGCCATCATCGCGCCTACCGTGCCGGCGACACGCGCGCCGTAGCCGCAGAGCGCGGACACGTCCGGATAGCGGCGACGCATGGAATCCCATTCGAAGCCCTCGATGAGCGCCTCGGGAAGCGCGCGCGGGATCGCGAAATGCTCCACCACCCTGGCGAAGCACCGATCGGCAGGATCGCCGAGCGGACCGCCCTCGTAGACCCGGCGCAGGCGCGCGCGAACGGCGTCGAGCGCGCGCGCAGGTTCCGGCGCCCCGTCGATCATGTCGTCGGCGGCGCGGCAGAACGCGTAGAGCGCGGTCGCGGGCCCGCGCACCGACGCGGGGAGGACCAGCGACGCGGCGAAGAAGGTCCTCGACCCGCCGCGCATCGCGCCGCGGCAGGATTCGAGATCGGCGGCGAAGGCGGCGTCAGCGCCTAGGCTGCGCGCACGCATCGGCAGGCTCGGCTGGGCCGGGTCGTCGTCGGCATGGAATGCGATCCTCCCCGTCGGCATCCATCGTAGACCGATCCGCCAGCTTTGCCGACGGAAAACGTCAGGCTAGATTGACATCCGGATTGTCAGGAGACGACATGGTGGCCTCGCGCAGGCGCCGCTGGGAGCGCCAGGCCAGGGATTGGCCGCATCGCGACGCCAGCCGCTTCGTGGCCGCGGGCGGCATCGAGTGGCACGTCCAGACGATGGGCGCCGGGCCCTGGGCCCTGCTGCTGCACGGGACCGGCGCCTCGACGCATTCCTTCCGCGATCTCGCGCCGGCGCTTGCCCGCGATTTCAGCGTCCTCGCCGTCGATCTTCCCGGCCATGGATTCACCGCGACCCCGGCATCCCGCCTCATGTCGCTGCGCGGGTTCGCGGGCCTGGTCTCCGCGCTGTGCGACGAACTGCACGTGGCGCCGGCCCTCGCGGCCGGGCATTCGGCAGGCGCCGCGGTGCTGATCCGCATGGCCCTCGACGGCAAGATCGCCCCGCGCGGAATCGCGGCGCTCAACGGCGCGCTGCTTCCGCTCAACGCCCCCGGCGCGATGTTCTTCAAGCCCATCGCCAGGCTGCTCGCGGGATTGCCGATACTGCCGGCGCTCCTGGCATACCGCAGCGAGTCCTCCGGCCGGGTGGAACGGCTTCTGGCGGGAACCGGCTCGCGGCTCGACGCGGCGGGCATCCGGTTCTACCGCCAGCTCCTCGCGGACCCCGACCATGTCGGTGCTGCGCTCGCGATGATGGCCAGCTGGGACGTCGAGACCCTGGCGGGCGAGTTGCCGCGGCTCGCCGTACCCCTCGCCCTCGTGATCGGATCCAACGACCGGACCATATCGCCTGCCGACCAGCGGCGCGTCGCCCAGCGCGTGCCGGACGCGACGGTCGACATGCAACCCGGCCTGGGGCATCTCGCCCACGAGGAGGATCCCGAGGGGACGGCCGAAATCCTGCGGGCGCGTTTCGCCTCCTGGGCACAGCGGAAGGCCTGACCCCGCGCCGACGCCGCCCCTCACCGCATCCGCGGCTGGGCGAGGAAGCGACGATCGATCGCGCGCTGATGCCAGACTATCAGCGCCAGACCGACCGCCAGCGGCAACGACCACATGAAGGGATTCAGGGCGAGTTCGGGCACGATGCGGACCGACCCGAATGCCAGGAAGGCCGTGTAGACCGATATCCCCGCGCCGACCAGCGCCTTCACATGCTCCTTCAGCCAGGCCGTCGGTCCGGGATCGCGCGCGAGGATGAACCAGAGATTCGTCGCCGCCGTCGCCAGGCCGACCGTCGCGATGCCGGCGATCAGGGGGTTCGCG
>VGDA01000203.1 GCA_016869915.1 Alphaproteobacteria bacterium | reverse complement strand
GAGGCCAGCGCAACGCGCGCCTTGGTCAGGCCGAGCCGCGCGGCGCGCAGCCGCACCTGGTCGATCGCCTCCTCGCCGGAGACGTAGGCGACGCGCCGCGTGCGCCCGAGCGCCGCGGCCGCCTGGAGCAGCAGGGTGGACTTCCCGATACCGGGATCGCCGCCAACGAGGACGGCCGAGCCGGAGACGAGGCCGCCGCCGAGCACGCGATCGAACTCCGCTATCCCCGTGATGGCGCGCGGCGGCGTCTCCGACGCGCCCTCGAGGCTCTCGAAGGCGATGGCGCGGCCGCCGCGGCCGCCGGCGGCGCCGCCGGGGCGCTCGGCCTCGACGCTCTCCTCGGTGACGCTGTTCCACGCGCCGCAGGCCTCGCAGCGCCCCGCCCATTTCGAGTGGACGCCACCGCAGGCCTGGCAGACGAAGCGGGTCTCGCGCCTGGCCATGCCGCCCCGGCCCCTCAGGCCCGGACCTGCATCTGGATCGGGCCCTCGGCGCGGCCGTGGATGAACTGCTCCACGTGCGCGCTGCCGCTGCGGTCGATCTCCGAGATCGGGCCGGTCCAGATGATCCTGCCACCATGCAGCATCGCGACATGGGTCGCGATCTTGCGCGCCGACTGCATGTCGTGGGTGATCGAGACGGTCGTCGCGCCAAGGTCGCGCGTGCAGGCGACGATGAGGTCGTTGATGACGTCGGACATGATCGGGTCGAGCCCGGTGGTCGGCTCGTCGAAGAAGATGATCTCCGGCCGCGTCGCGATCGCGCGGGCGAGGCCGACGCGCTTCTTCATGCCGCCGGAGAGTTCGGCGGGGGAGAGGTCGCCGACCTCGGGCCGCAGGCCGACGGCGGCGAGGTTCTCGATCGCGCGCCGTCGCGCCTCGTCGCGCGCCATGCCGCGGCCCTGGACCAGCCCGAAGGCGACGTTCTCCCAGACGCTGAGGGAGTCGAACAGCGCGGCGCCCTGGAACAGCATGCCGAAGCGCGCGTTGGCGCGCTCGCGCGCCGAGGCGTCCATGCCGATGGTCTCCTCGCCGTCGATGCGGATCGAGCCCGCGTCGGGCCTGATCAGGCCGAGGATGGTCTTGAGCAGGACCGACTTCCCGGTGCCCGAGCCGCCGATCACCACCAGCGAATCGCCCTTGGCGACCGAGAGTTCGACGCCGTCGAGGACCTTCTTGGGGCCGAAGGCCTTGCGCAGCCCGGAGATCGCGATCTTCGGCGGGGCGTCCATGGCGGCCTTCAGCGGGTCGAGAAGAAGAGCTCGGTCAGCATGTAGTCGAGCACGAGGATCATGATCGACGACGAGACGACCGAGTTGGTGGTGGCGCGGCCCACGCCCTGCGCGCCGCCGCCCGAATTGTAGCCGTGGAAGCAGCCCAGCATGGCGATCAGGAAGCCGAAGACCGAGGCCTTCACGAGGCCGGAGACCACGTCCATGACCTGCAGGTAGTCGACGGTCTGCTTCAGGTAGGCCGACATGTTGAAGTTCAGCTTGTAGACCGCGACGAGGTAGCCGCCGAGCACGCCGATGATGTCGGCGACCAGGACGAGCAGCGGCAGCATCGCCACCGCGGCGACGATCCGCGGCACGACGAGGTACTTGAACGGGTTGGTCGACAGCGTCACCAGAGCGTCGATCTGCTCGGTGACGCGCATCGTGCCGATCTCGGCGGCCATCGAGGCGCCGATGCGGCCGGCGACCATGAGCCCGGCGATCACGGGACCCAGCTCGCGGGTCATCGAGAGCACGACCACGGTCGCCACCGCGCCCTCCGCCTGGAAGCGCGCGAAGCCGGTGTAGCTCTGCAGCGCCAGCACCATGCCGGTGAACAGCGCCGTCAGCCCGACGACGGGAAGCGAGAAGTACCCGATGTCCATCATCTGCCGCATGACCAGCGACGGGTAGAAGGGCGGGCGCACGCAATGCGAGACGGCCGTCGCCGCGAACAGCGCGATGTGCCCGGCTCCGGACAGGAAGCCGAGGAAGATGCGGCCGATGGCGGCGAGGGGGTTCATGCCTGCCGGTACATGCGCGCGAAGCGCCGGCCGAGCGAGGTCAGCACCTCGTAGCCGATCGTGCCGGCCTCCGCGGCGACCTCGTCGACGGGACGGCTCGGCCCGAGCAGCTCGACCCGGTTGCCGGGGACGAGCTCGGGGCAGGCGCTGGCGTCGAGGGTGACGAGGTCCATGGAGACCCTTCCGATGAACGGCAGGAGCTTGCCACGGTAATGGGCGCCGCCGCGATTCGACAGGCTCCGCATCCACCCGTCGGCGTAGCCCGCGGCGATGGTAGCGACGCGGGTCGGCGCCCGCGCGGTCCAGGTCGCGCCGTAGCCGACCGACTGCGCCGGTGGGATGTCGCGGACCTGCAGGACAGGCGCCAGGAGCGTGGCTACGCAGGCCTGGGGGTTCGGCCTGCCCGGCACGGGGTTGATCCCGTAGAGCGCCGCGCCGGGCCGGACGAGGTCGAGGTGCCACGCGTCGCCGAGGAAGATGCCGGAGCTGTTGGCGAGCGATGCCGGGATCCCCGGCCAGCGCGCCCGCAGATCCTTGAGGGCCGAGAGCTGCTGGCGGTTCGCCTCGACGGCCTCCTCGGCGCGGGCGAGGTGGCTCATGACGAAGGCAAGGGCGATGCCCTCGATCGACTTGCGGCTCGCGGCGAGCGCGCTCGCCTCCGAGGGCGTCATGCCGAGGCGCGACATGCCGGTGTCGACATGGATCCCGGCGAGCAGCGAGCGGCCGATCTTTCCGGCATGGCGCGACCAGCGCTGCACCTGGCCGGGGTCGTTCAGAACGGGGACGATGTTCTCCGCGACGTAGCCCTGCTCCTCGCCCTCGAGGAGCCCGTTGAGCACGAAGATGCGCGCCTTCGGGGGCACGATGTTGCGCAGCGCCAGCGCCTCGCCGAGATGCGCGACGAAGAAGCGCCTGCAGCCGGCCTTGCCGAGCGCCTGCGCGACCTCCGCCGCGCCGAGGCCGTAGGCGTTGGCCTTCAGGACCGCGCCGCACTCGCTACCCTCCGCGAGCCGCCCGCGAAGGCCGTTCCAGTTGCGTGCCACTGCGGCGAGGTCGATCTCAAGTGTCGCCTGGGAAGCAGGTACCGCTTCGATGCCCATCGCGTTCAGTTGCCCTCGTTGTGGAAATCCCCGCCGCCGGCGAGGTTGTCGAACTTGGTGTAGTTGCCGTCGAAGAAGAGCCGCACCGTGCCGATCGGGCCGTGGCGCTGCTTGCCGATGATCGCCTCGGCGACGTTGTGTATCTCCTGGCCGCGCTTCTGCCACTGCTCGTAGCGGTCGTTGAACTTCTCGTCCGATTCCTCGGCGCGCCGACTCGGCTCGGCGCGCGAGTGATAGTACTCCTCGCGGAAGACGAACATCACGACGTCGGCGTCCTGCTCGATCGTGCCCGATTCGCGGAGGTCGGAGAGCTGCGGGCGCTTGTCCTCGCGCTGCTCGACCGCGCGGCTGAGCTGCGACAGCGCGAGCACGGGGACATGCAACTCCTTCGCGAGCGCCTTGAGGCCGCGCGTGATGGCGGAGATCTCCTGCACGCGGCTCTCCGGGCGCATGTTGGCGGGCAGCGTGAGCAACTGCAGGTAGTCGATGACGATCATGCCGAGGCCCTGGGTGCGCTCGAGGCGCCGCGCGCGCGTGCGCAGCGCCGAGATCGAGAGCGCGGGCGTGTCGTCGATGAAGAGCGGCAGCCGGTCGAGCGCCGTGGCGGCCTCGACGAAGCGGGGGAAGTCCTCGCCGCGGACCTCGCCGCGCCGGATCTTGTCCGAGGGGATCTCGGTGACTTCCGCGAGGAGGCGGGTGGCCAGCTGCTCCGCCGACATCTCGAGCGAGAAGAACGCGACCTTCGCGCCCTCGACGACCTCCTTCCTGCCGTCCTCGAGCGTGCGTTCCCTGTAGGCGCGCGCGGCCGAGAAGGCCATCTTGGTGGCGAGCGCCGTCTTGCCCATGGAGGGACGGCCCGCGAGGATAACCAGGTCGGACGGGTGGAACCCGCCGAGCTTCTTGTCGAGGTCGTCGAGCCCGGTCGTCACGCCCGTGACCTGGCTGTCGCGCTTGTAGGCCTGCTCCGCCATGTCGATGGCCTCGCGCAGGGCGACGCGGAACTCCTTGAACCCGCCCTCGTAGGAGCCGCTGCGCGAGAGCTCGAAGAGCTTCTGCTCGGTCGCCTCCATGTGGTCGGCGGCGGAGACGTCCTCCTCCACCGCGTAGGCGTCGTTGACGACCTCGTTGCCGAGCGCGATCAGCTGCCGGCGCAGGTAGAGGTCGTGGATGATCTTCCCGTAGTCGGCTGCGTTCACGACTGCGACGACCGAGCTCGCGAGGCGCGCGAGGTATTGCGCGCCGCCGATCTCCGCGAGGCCCTCGTCCTTCTCGAAGCGGGTCTTGAGGGTGACCGGGTTGGCGACGGTGTTGCGCGCGGCCAGCTGTCCTATGGCCTCGTAGATGCGCGCATGGCGGTCGTCGGCGAAGTGCTGCGGCAGGAGGAACTCGCTGACGCGCTCATAGGCCTTGTTGTTGGCGAGCAGGGCGCCGAGGAGCTGCTGCTCGGCCTCGAGGTTCACCGGAGGCGTGCGTTCGACCCGGGCGTCGGGCACGCGCGGCCTCTGGGGCGGCAGGGGATGTTCGTCGGCCATTGAATGCGCAGCGATACGCCCGCACCGGCAACCGTGCAACAGGGCTGATCGCGCGCGTCCTGTGAGTCGTGGTGATGGATGCCGCGCGGGCGAGCCGGGCCCGGAAAGCCGAACGCCGCCGGGCATGTCCCGGCGGCGTCCTGCCTCTCGCGCGACGCGTGGGGAGAAGGGGCGCTCAGCCCTCCTCGTCCTTGCGCGCCTTGGACTTGCGCGCCTTTCGCGCGGCCGCGTCCTCGGCGGGCGCGGCCTCGGCCGGCGCCGTCTCGGCGGCGGGCGCGGCCTCGGGCGCTTCCTCGGCGGGCGCGGCCTCGACCGGGGCGGCCTGCGCCTTGCCCTCGGCCTGGGCCTTCGCCTCGTCCTCGGACTGCGCCACGTTCACCTTCACCTCGACATCGACCTCGGGATGCAGCGAGACGCGGGTGGCGTGGATGCCCAGCGCCTTGATCGGCTGGAGCAGAAGCACCTGGCGGCGATCGACCGTGAAGCCGGCCGCGGTCACCGCCTCGGCGATGTCGCGGTTGCTGACCGAGCCGTAGAGCTGGCCGGTCTCGCCGGCCTGGCGGATGACGACCACCACGAGGCCGGCCATCTTCTCGGCGACCTTCCCGGCCTCGCCCTTGCGAGCGAGGTTCTGGGCCTCGAGCTGCGCGCGCTGCTTCTCGAAGACCGCGAGGTTCTCCTTGGTCGCGCGCATCGCCTTCTTCTGCGGCAGCAGGAAGTTGCGCGCGAAGCCCGGCTTCACGCGGACGACGTCGCCCATTTGTCCGAGGGACTCGACGCGCTCGAGGAGGATGACCTGGGTGGCGCTCATTGGCTGTCTCCGGTGTCAGGGATTCTTGGTTGCTGGAACTGGTCGGTCACAGGTTCGGCGCGGGGCCGGCGAAGCGTTCGCGCAGCCGCGTCCATGGCTCGACGATGCCGAGCAGCAGGACGAGGACGATCGCGGGAGCGAAGAGGAGGATGGCCGCGTAGGCGACCGCGAGCAGCACGCCGCGCGCGGCGGAGTTGAGCACGAGGGCGTGGACGACGGCGAGGCCCGCGAAGGCGAAGCCAAGCGCGCAGATCATCGCGAGGCTCGTGCCCGCGACGCCGGAGGCGCCGGGGAACATGGCGCCGATGGCGGCGATGGCCGCGGCGGTCGCGAACCAGCCGGGCAGGGCCAGCGCCGACATCGCGGGCGTGGGCCGGATGTTCCAGCCGAAGCGCACGAGTATGGCCTGGGCGAGCGCGGCGTTTGCGACCAAGAGGAAGAAGAAGCCGATGCCCAGGAAGCCGGGCAGGAGCCCGAGCGCGAAGCGCACGAGCTTGTCGAGCGCCTCGGGCGCAAGGTCGGCGGGGCGCAGCTCGGGCGGCAGCCCGGCGAGGACCTCGCGCGCGCGGGAAACCTGGCCGGGCGATGGATCGAGCGCGGCGGGCAGCGCCGTCGCGGCGACGACGGCGGTGAGGAGGAGGCAGGTGAGCAGCAGGCCGGCCGGCGGGTACCACTCGGCGCGGCCATCGGCGCCGCGGCGCGACAGCAGCGCCTGGCGGACGAAGACCACGACGGGAAGCCCGACGGCGAGCCCGAAGACGAGGCCGAACTCGAGGCGCACCAGGATGGACGCCGCGGCGACGCTGCCCGCGGCCGCGATCGCGGCCGCCTGCGTGCCCAGCGACAGGCCGACCAGGAAGATCGGCAGCTGCGCGAGGCTCGACAGCAGCACTCCCCCGACGCTCGCCGAGAGCGCGGACAGGGTGAGCGCCGCGGCGGCGGCCCCTGCGGCGATCGAGACGATGAGTTCGCGGGCGTTCATGACGGTCGGGCGGGGGCGCCGCAAGGCCGGCCTTCCATCCGCGGAAGGCCGGCCCCGGGGCCTTCAGCCGAGCAGGTAGGGCAGTAGCCCGATGAAGCGGGCGCGCTTGATCGCCTGGGCGAGCTCGCGCTGCTTCTTCG
>VGDA01000202.1 GCA_016869915.1 Alphaproteobacteria bacterium | reverse complement strand
TCGCGATGTCCCTGCCCGGCTGCGATCCCGTGCACAAGGTCTCGATCATCCCCCGCAGCGTGGCCGCGCTCGGCTACACGATCCAGAGGCCGACCGAGGACCGCTTCCTGATGTCGCGGCCGGAGCTGGAGGCGAAGATGGCGATGCTGCTGGGCGGCCGCGCCGCCGAGATCCTCGCCCTCGGCGAGCCGTCGACCGGCGCGGCGGACGACCTCGCGCGCGCGACCGACATCGCGCGCGCCATGGTCGCGCGCTACGGGATGGACGCCGCGCTCGGCCATGTGCGCTACGAGGACGAGGGCCCGCGCCTGCTGCCGCCGGTGCCGGGCCTCGCGACGACGGCGCGGCGCGACTACGGCGAGGCGACGGCGCGCGAGATCGACGAGGCCGTGCGCCGCCTCGTCGAGGCCGCCTTCGCGCGCGCGACCGCCACGCTCGTCGAGCGGCGCGCCGCGCTCGATCGCGGCGCCGCCCAGCTGCTCGAGCGCGAGACCCTGGCCGGGCCCGAGCTGGCGGCGCTGCTCGCCGCCTAGGCTATCCCGCGCGCGCCGCGGTGCCCTTCCTGCCGGAGAGCAGCAACCAGCCCAGGATGGGAACGACGATCGCCACGGCCAGCAGGTCGGTGTAGGTGCCCGGCACGACCAGCATCAGCCCCGCGAAGCCGAGCAGCAGGCGCAGCGCCATCGCGATCGGCCGGTTCACGTAGCCGGTGAAGGCCATGCCGAGCACGAAGACGCCGGCGGCGCAGGTGAGCGTGGTCTGCAGGAAGTCCGCCCATGTCGTGCCGGGCAGCACGATGAGCATCGCCGGCGAGTAGCAGAAGACGAAGGGCACCATGATCTTCGCGTTCGAGAGGCGGAACGCGGCGAAGCCCGTCTTCCAGGGGTTCGAATTGGCGATCGCAGCTGCAGCGTAGGCGGAGGTGCAGACCGGCGGCGTCACCTCCGAGATGATGCCGTAGTAGAGGACGAAGAGATGCGTCGCCAGCGGCGGGATGCCGAGATTGGTGAAGGCCGGCTGCGCGACGGTGACGAGCATGATGTAGAGCGCCGTCGTCGGCACGCCCGCCCCCATGAGCAGGCAGGCGATGCCGATGAACAGCATCGACAGGAAGCGGGTCAGCTCCTTCAGCGTGAAGATGTCGCCAGGCACGAACGCGAGCACGGCGTGGAGGCCGCGCGCGATGTCCTGCGCCGCGCTCGTCACCATGAAGCCCATCCGGAAGGCGAGGCCCGTGAGCGTGATCACCGCGATCACGATGCCGACCGCGGCGCAGATCGCGCCGACCGCGAGCGCGCTGCGCCCCCCCTCGAGGAAGGCGTCGAAGAGCTGGCGCGGCGTCATGCGGTGCATCGGGTTGACGAGGCCGATGACGATGCAGGCCGTGATGCCCCAGAATGCCGCCATGTAGGCGGTGTAGCCGCTGAACAGCACGTAGAGCAGGACGCCCAGCGGGATCGCCGAGGGCCAGCCGCGGCGCAGCACGTCGCCGAGGCGCGGGATGTCCTCGGCACGCTCGCCGCTCAACCCGAGGCGCTTGGCCTCGAAATGCACGATCACGAGGACGCCGAGGTAGTGCATCAGCGCCGGGACGGTCGCGGCCAATGCGATCGTCGAGTAGGGCAGCGCCAGGTACTCGGCCATGATGAAGGCGGCGGCGCCCATGATTGGCGGCGTCACCTGGCCGCCGGCGCTCGCCGCGGCCTCGACGCCGCCGGCGAAATGGCCGGGGTAGCCAAGGCGCTTCATGTTCGGGATGGTGAGCGATCCGGTGGAGACGACGTTGGCGACCGCCGATCCGGAGATCGTGCCGAACAGCGCCGACGAAACGACGGACACCTTCGCCGGACCACCGACGAAGCGGCCGGCGACCACGGTGGACAGGTCCACGAAGAGGCGCCCGAGCCCCATCTTCTGCGCCACCGCGCCGAACAGCACGAAGTGGAAGACGACGGTCGAGACGACCCAGAGCGGGATGCCGAATATGCCCTCGGCGGGGAAGTAGACGTTGTTGACGAACTGGCCCCAGTGCACGCCCGGGTGCTTCAGGATGTTGAAGGGCATGTACGGCCCGAACAGCGCGAAGCCGACGAAGACCATGACGATGATGGGCAGGACCCAGCCGATCACCCTGCGGGTGGCCTCGAGGACGATCGCGATCAGCGCGGTGCCGAGGACGATGTCGATCGTCGCGGGATCGCCCTGCCGCATCGCCTGCTCGGCGAGGCGCACGCGGTGGCCGAGGACCGTGAAGTCGAAGCCTTCCCAGGAGAACCCGATCCACAGCGCCGAGGCCGCGCCAACCAGGCCCAGCGCCCAGTCCGAGAGCGGCACGCCGGCGATAGCGAGGCGCGGCGGCCTGCCGCCCGCGGCGCGCGGATAGAGGACGAACAGGGCGACGAGGACGCCGGAGAGGTGGATCCCCATGTGCCAGTAGTCGACGGGGATGCCCGTGCCGGCCGTGACGTAGTGGTAGATCGCGAACAGGACGAGGCCGAGCGCGAGGACCTTGGACAGCGCCGGCGCGAGCTGGCGCGCCGGCCGCTCCGCCTCGAATTCCTCCTCGATCTGCCTGGCGCGCCTCTCGTCGATCGGCTGTTCCGCGGCTGTCATCTGTCCCGTCCTCCAAAGGAAAGGGCCGGCGCTCTCGCTGAGGCCGGCCCTGCGTCAACTGCCTCGCGGCAGCCTTACTTGATGACGCCCTTCTCCTTGTAGAAGCGCTCGGCGCCGGGGTGCAGCGGCGTGTTCACCGCCTTGAGAGCCGAGGCGAGCTGGATGTCGCGCGCCTTCATGTGGCCGGCATCGAAGAGCCTGCGCGAGTTGTCGTTCCACAGCGCCTTGGTCACGTCGTAGACGAGGTCGTCCGCGACGCCCGCGCCGACGACCCACTGGGCGCCGACGGCGACCGTCTGGATGTCCTTCGCCTGGCCTTCGTAGGTGCCGGCCTTGATCGTGTCCTCGTAGTAGTAGGGCACCGCCTTCAGGAAGGCCGCGCGCTCCTCGGCCGAGAACTCGTAGAGCTCCATGCCCTTGGTCGCCGCGAGCTGCGAGAGCGCCGCCGCCGGCGTGCCGACGACGATGAAGAACGCGTCCAGCTGGCCGTCGGCCATGCGGTCGGCGCTCTGCTGCGGGTTCAGCTCCGAGGCCTGGATGTCGGACTTCGAGATCCCGTAGAGCTTCAGCAGCTCGAGGACCACGACCTGCGTGCCCGAGCCCGCCTGGAAGATGCTGACGCGCTTGCCGCGCAGGTCCCTGATGCTACCGAGCTTGCCGCCCTTCGGCAGGACGAGGTGCATGTGCTCGGGGAAGAGGTTCGCGATGACGCGCAACCGGTCGAACTTGCGGTCGAAGCGGCCCAGGCCGTTGAAGGCCTGGAAGACGATGTCGGCGGCGGCGAGGCCGGATTCCATCTGGCCGCCCTGCACGCCGGTCACGTTCGCAACCGAGGCGTTGGTGGTCTGCGCGATGGCGACGAGCCCGGGCACGCCGCAGGCGCCGCCCTGGTCGCACGGGGTCGAGCCCGGCGGGGCCGAGATCGCGTTGGCGAGCAGGCCGCCGATCGGGAAGTAGGTACCGCCGGCGCCGCCGGTGCCGATGCGGAAGAACCTCATCTCCTGCGCGCTGGCGGGCACGCGGGTGGCGAGGGTGGCGGCGGCGGCGATCGCGCCGAGGCCGAATCTGCGACGAAGCATGTGTCCTCCTGTCCTGCGGCCAATGACAACCGCGTCGTTCGAAGGACGGATGTTAGGCGCGGGTCGTTCGGTCACGCGAGTCAATTTGCCCGCGCCGCCGAGGCGACGATCGCGGCAAGGCCCCCGCGCCTCGCGGGACGGATCGCGGGCCGACCGAGGGTGGCGAGCGCCCGGCGCCGGGGCCTGGCGCGCCTAGCCTCGCAACCCGACGAGGTGCGAGGCGAATTGCCGGGCGGCGGCCTCCCAGCTGAAGCGCGCGGCGTGCTCGCGTGCGCGGTCGCGGGGTATGTCGAGGGCTCGCAGGCATGCGGCCCGCAGGTCGTCGCCGACCGCGCCGGCGTCGGATCCCGCGAGCACGTCGCGGGGCCCCGCGACGTCGTAGGCGGCCACCGGCAGGCCGCATGCCATCGCCTCGAGCAGCACGAGCCCGAACGTGTCGGTGCGCGACGGAAAGACGAAGACATCCGCGGCCGCGTAGAAACGCGCGAGTTCGTGCTGCGGCAGCACGCCGGCCCAGTAGACGGTGTCGCCATGGCGCGCCTTGAGTTCCGCGAGCTGCGGCCCCTCGCCCACGACCCATTTGGTTCCAGGCAGGTCGAGCGCGAGGAACGCCCCCACGTTCTTCTCCACGGCGACGCGCCCCACGTAGAGGAAGATCGGGCGGCGCTCCTTCAGGAAGTCGCGCGGGTTCGGCCCGGTTGGTTCCGGGTTGAACATGCGCAGGTCGACGCCCCGGCTCCACAGCACGACATTGGCGAAGCGCCTCGACTGCAGGTCGGCGACGATCGACGGCGTGGGCGCCATGACGCGCGCGGCAGGTCCGTGGAAGCGACGCATCACGGCGTAGCCCCAGTCCAGGGGCACGCCGAGCCGCGGCTGCAGGTACTCGGGAAAGCGCGTGTGGTAGGCGGTGGTGAAGGCGTGGCGCCTGCGCAGCGCATGTCGGCGCGCCGCCCAGCCCAGCGGCCCCTCGGTCGCGATGTGCAGTGCCTCGCATTCGGTCGCGTCTATCGCGCGCCCGACCATGCCGGTCGTCGCGAGGGAGAGCCGGATCTCCGGGTAGCTCGGGCAAGGCAGGGTACGGAACGCGGCCGGCGTGACCATGCTCACGGCGTGCCCGAGGCGCTCGAGCTCGCGCGTGGTCTCCTTGAGCGTCCGCACGACGCCATTGACCTGCGGTTCCCAGGCGTCGGTGACGATCGTGACGCGCATCGGCGCGCGGGACGGCGCGACGGGCACGGCGCCCGCGGTCACGACACCATCGCCTTGGCGCGGTCGACGCCGCTGGCCACGCCCCAGTCCACGATCTCCAGGCGTCCATCCCAATGCTCGACGAGGGCAGTGCAGCTCTCCACCCGGTCGCCATCGTTGCAGTACAGGACGCCGTCGATCGTCCGGATCTCCGCCTTGTGGATATGGCCGCACACGACGCCATCGACCCCGCGTCGCCGCGCCTCCGAGGCGACCGCGTCCTCGAAGGCCGTCACGAAGGAGACCGCGCTCTTTACCTTCCCCTTGAGGAAGCTCGACAGCGACCAGTAGCCGAGCCCGAAAGCAAGGCGGATCCGGTTCAGCCGGTGGTTCATCCAGAGCGCGAGCGTGTAGGCATGGTCTCCGAGTACCGCGAGCCACCGGGCATAGGTCACCACGCCATCGAAGGCGTCGCCGTGGATGACCAGCAACCGCCGCCCATCGGCGGTCACGTGGACCGTGTCGTCGAGGACCCAGATGCCGCCGAACTGCATGCCGACATAGTCGCGCGCCAGTTCGTCGTGGTTGCCGGGCACGAATATGACCTGAGTGCCCTTGCGGGCCTTGCGCAGGACCTTCTGCACGACGTCGTTGTGGCTCTGCACCCAGTACCACGACCGCCTGAGGCGCCATCCGTCGACTATGTCGCCGACGAGATACAGGTACTGGGAGTCGGTGTTCCTAAGGAAGTCGAGCAGGATCTCGGCCTTGCAGCCGCGCGTCCCGAGATGGATGTCGGAAATGAATATCGACCTGTAGCGACCGCCAAATCCGCCCCTGTCGACCCCGTCCGGAAGAAGTGCCTTTTCCATCAGGTTTATCCCCAGCCTGTGGATAACGTTCCCTCGCTTTACGGGCACGAGATGACGGGCGAGCGACAATTCAGCCAGACGCGCGCGATTTAACGAAAGCGTCATCGAGGCGGCGATGGACGGCGTCGCTCCCCGAAAGAGACACGACAGCGCAAACGAAAAGACGCAGCGCCTCACCAGCCTTCGGCCACTGGGCGAACCGTCGATGGCCGACGCGACGCCGGGTCCCGGGTAACGAGGCTCCGCCCGTTTCGCTGCGGCGTGATGGAGGCAGGGGGATGAGGAAGCGCGTCGTTGTCGCGATCTGCGGCGGACTTCGGCCCGACCGGGTGGATCCGCTGCGCACGCCCGCGATCTGGAAGCTGCGCCCGTCCGGTTGCTGGTTCGCGAACGCGAAAACGACCTTTCCCAGCGAGACGCGCGTCGCCGCGGCATCCATGGTGACCGGCGCGCCTCCCCGGGACCACGGTCTCCTCGCGAACGCCTTCTATGACCCGACCATCTTCCCCGATCGCGTGATCGACACCGCCAGCGAGGGCGACCTCGCCGAGTTGTCCAGGCTGCGCGGCAGGCTGCTCTCGCGGATGACGCTCGCGGAACGGATCGCGCGCGCCGGCCTGCGCTATGCGGTCGTCTCGACTGCGTCGCCGGGCACGATGGCGATCCTCCGAGCGGGCGCCATGCCCGGTGCTTCCTACGCTTGGTCCCCCGACGCGTCCGCCTGCAGCCCGGGGGCCACCGCCGCGGCGGCCGGCCGGCGGCCTGGCGGCGGAACCCGGCACGACATGCCGCACGCGGCCATGGTCGCCCTTGCGACCGGGATGCTCGTGGAGCAAGCGCCCGCGGCTTTCGATGCCGACC
>VGDA01000201.1 GCA_016869915.1 Alphaproteobacteria bacterium | reverse complement strand
GCCGCGCGATGCCTTCCTCGTCGCCGAGAGCGGGCTCGCGACGCCGGCGGACGTGGCGCGCGTCGCGGCCGCGGGCGCCCGCGCGATCCTCGTCGGCGAATCCCTGATGCGCGAGCGCGACGTCGCCGCCGCGACCCGCGCGCTAATGACGACGGGAGGACGCGCATGACGGGCGAACTCACGCATTTCGACGCGCAGGGACGCGCGCGCATGGTCGACGTCTCGGACAAGGACGCGACGGCGCGCGTGGCGGTCGCGCGCGGCACGGTCACGATGGCGCCGGAGACGCTGCGGCGCATCTCGGGCGGAGAGATCGCGAAGGGCGACGTTCTCGCCGTCGCGCGGCTCGCCGGCATCATGGCCGCGAAGCGCACGCACGACCTCATCCCGCTCTGCCACCCGCTGGCGCTCACCGCGGTCGAGCTCGACCTGCGCGCCGACCCCGCGCGCGACGCGGTCGACATCGAGGCGCGCGTCAGGACCTCCGGCAGGACCGGCGTCGAGATGGAGGCCCTGACCGCCGTTTCGGTCGCCGCCCTCACCGTCTACGACATGTGCAAGGCGATCGACCGCGCGATGCGCATCGGCGACATCCGCCTCGCGCACAAGAGCGGCGGGAAGTCCGGCACGTTCGAGGCCGCGGAATGATCTCCGTCGAGGACGCGCTCGGCCGCATCCTCGCCGCGCTCGCGCCCTGCGGCGCGGAGACCGTGCAGGTCTCGGAGAGCTTCGGGCGCGTGCTCGCCGAGGACGTCGTCGCGCGCGTGACCCAGCCTCCCGCTGCCGTGTCGGCGATGGACGGCTACGCCGCGCGCGGCGGCGACGTGGCCGCCGGGCCGGTGTCGCTGCGCCAGGTCGGCGCGGTGCCCGCGGGCTCTTCATTCCACGGCGTCGTCGGCCCCGGCGAGTGCGTGCGCATCTTCACCGGCGCGCCCCTCCCCGAAGGCGCCGACACGATCGTGATCCAGGAGAACGTGGACGCGGAGGGAACGACCATCCGGGTGCGCGAAGCCACGACGCCCGGGCGCTTCGTCCGGCCGGCCGGGCTCGACTTCCGCGCCGGCGATGTCGGCCTCGCGGCGGGCGGTGTGGTCGGCGTGCGCCAGCTCGGCCTCGCCGCGGCGATGAACAGGCCGTGGCTGCGCGTGGCGCGCAAGCCGCGAGTCGCCATCCTCGCGACCGGGGACGAGGTCGTGATGCCTGGCGAGCCGGTCGGCCCCAGCCAGATCGTGTCCTCGAACGGCCTCGCGCTCGCGGCCTTCGTGCGCTGCTGGGGTGGCGAGCCGGTGCAGCTCGGCATCGCGCCCGACCGCAGCGACGCGCTGCAGGCGATGGCCGCGGGCGCCCAGGGCGCCGACCTGCTCGTGACCACCGGCGGCGCCTCGGTGGGCGAGCACGACCTCGTGCGCTCGGCCCTCGGCGCGAAGGGCCTCGCTCTCGACTTCTGGCAGATCGCCATGCGGCCGGGGAAGCCGCTGATGTTCGGGCGCATCGGCGCGACGCCGATGCTGGGCCTGCCGGGCAATCCCGTCTCCTCCCTGGTCTGCAGCGTCGTGTTCCTGCGACCGATCCTGCTGCGCCTGCTCGGCGTGAGCGACCTCGAGCCGCAGCGCATGGACGCCGTGCTCGGCGCGGCCCTGCCGGAGAACGACCGCAGGCAGGACTACCTGCGCGCCACGCTCTCGCGCGGGCCGGCCGGCGAGAACGTCGCCACGGCCTTCGCGCGGCAGGACAGCTCGATGCTTTCGCTGCTCGCGAAGGCGGACGCGCTCATCGTCCGCCCGCCTCTCGCGCCAGCCCTGCGCGCGGGCGCGACGGTGGGCGTGCTGCCCCTGCGCCAGTCCCTCGCTGGCGTCTGACCACCCTCAGGCGCGCAGGCGGGCGCCCGAGGGATCGACCAGCGGCCTGTCGTGGCGCGCGACCACGCGCCGTTCGCCGAAGGCCTCGACCTCGAAGTCGCCCGCGCCGGGCGCCAGGCACTCGACCGGCACGTAGCCGCACGCGATGCTGCGTCCGGCCGAGTGGCCGTAGCCGCCCGAGCGCACGGTGCCGACGATGCGCCCGGCCTGCAGGATGGCCTCGCCCCCATGCCAGTGGGCGTCTCCAGGCGCGTCGAACCAGGCGAGGCGCCGCCGCACGCCCTCCGCCTTCTGGCGCTCGAGCGCGGCGCGGCCGACGAAGTCGCCCTTGCGCCACGCGACGCAGAAGCCGAGGCCGGCTTCGAGCGGCGTCTCGTCGGGCGTGATGTCCGCGCCCCAGTACAGGTAGTGCTTCTCGAGGCGCAGACTGGAGATGCAGCGATAGCCGGCGTCGGCGATGCCATGCGCCTCGCCCGCGCGCAGGAGCCGCGCATGCACCGCGCGCGCGTCCTCGCTGCGCATGTGCAGCTCCCAGCCGAGCTCGCCCACGTAGCTGACCCGCAGCGCGCGGACCCGCGCATGGCCGATCCAGACCTCGCGCGCCTGCATGTAGGGGCAGGTCGCCGCCGAGACGTCGCTCGACGACGCGGCGGCGAGGACGTCGCGCGCGCGCGGCCCGCAGAGATTGACCACCGCCCAGCCCGAGGTGGCGTCGCTCACGCGCACCGAGCCGTCGCGCGGCAGGTGGTCGTCGAGATGCGCGAGGTCGTGCGGGCCGAAGGCGCTGCCGGTGACGAGGTAGAAGCGGTCCTCCGCGAGGCGCGTGATCGTGAGGTCGGCCTCGATGCCGCCGCGCGCGTTCAGGAACTGGGTGTAGACGATCGTGCCGGGCTTGCGGTCCATGTCGTTGCAGGCGACGCGCTGCAGCGCGGCGAGCGCGCCCGGGCCCTCGATCTCCACCTTGGTGAAGGAGGACATGTCGACGAGCGCCACGCGCTCGCGGATGGCGCGATGCTCCTCGCCGACCGCGTCGAACCAGCCAGGCCTGCGGAAGCCGGGGCGCTCGAGGCGGTCCGACGGGTCGCGCGCGAAGTGGTTCGGGCGCTCCCAGCCGAACTTGCTGCCATGCACGGCGCCGCGCGCGAGCAGGACGTCGTGCAGCGGGCTGGTGCGCGCGGGACGCGCGCTGCTCGGCTCGTGCCCGGGCCAGGCGATCGCGTAGTAGCTCGCGTAGCTCTCGGTGGCGCGGGCGTGTAGGAACTCGGGCGCGGAGTGGATCGGGCCGAAGCGCAGGAGGTCGAAGGCGAAGAGGTTGAAGCCGGGATCGCCCTCGAGGATCCAGTTCGCCATCGCCTCGCCCGCGCCGCCCGCGGCCGCGATTCCCGAGGTGAAGCCGCAGGAGACGAAGAAATTGTCGAGGCCAGGCGCCTTTCCCATGATCGGCTCACCGTCGGCGCTGATCGGGATCGGGCCGTTGATCATCGACTTGATGCCGGTCTCGCCGAAGGCGGGGATCCTGGAGAGCGCCGCCTCGCCGATCGGCGCGAAGCGATCGAAGTCGCCAGCCAGGAGCTCGGGACCGAAGTCGCGCGGGATGCCACCCGCGCCGAAGACGGGCGTGCTGTCCTCCCAGCCGCCGATGGCGAGGCCGCCGACCTCCGGCTTGGCGTAGAAGCGACCATCGGGATCGCGCAGCGTCGGCAGGTCGGCGGGCAGGCCCGCGATCTTCTCCGTCACCGCGTACTGGTGCTCGAGCGCGCAGACCGGGACCTGCACGCCAGCCATGGCGCCGAGCTCGGCGCCCCACATGCCGGTCGCGTTGACGACCGTGTCGCAGGCGATGGTGCCGTGGTCGGTGACGACATGGGTGACTCGCCGGCCGACGCGCACCAGGCCCTCCACGCGCACGCCTTCGCGGATGGCGACGCCACCGTCGCGCGCGCCGCGAGCCAGGGCCTGGGTCACGGAGGATGGATCGACGAAGCCGTCCGACGGGACCCACACCGCGCCATGGAGCCCCTTCGCGTCGAGCAGCGGATAGAGCCGCCGCGCCTCCTCCGGCGAGGCGAGGTGGAGCTCGAAGCCGAAGCCCTTGCCCGTCGTCGCGGCGCGGCGGAGCTCGTCCCAGCGTTCCGCGCTCGCCGCGAGGCGCAGGCTGCCGACGCCATGCCAGCCCGTCGCCTGCCCGGTCTCGGCCTCGAGCGTGCGGTAGAGAGCCGCCGAGCGCTGCATCAGCCGCGTGAGGTTCTTCGAGCTGCGCAGCTGGCCGACGAGGCCAGCCGCGTGCCAGGTGGAGCCGTGCGTGAGCTGCCGCCGCTCGAGCAGCAGCACGTCGCGCGCGCCGCGCTTCGCGAGGTGGTAGGCGATCGCGCATCCGATCGCGCCGCCGCCGACGATCACGATGCCGGCCTGGGTCGGGAACGGCGCCATGCTCACGCCCCCGCCATCTCGCCGAGGTACCAGTCCACGAACTGCGCGACGTTGCGCTCGCGCTGCCGCTCGAACGGGCCGGGGCGGTAATGCGCGGAGGCGATGCCGCGCTGGACGTTCTCGCAGATCTCCCAGTCCTGCTCGGAGGTCCGCTGCCAGAAGGGCATGAGCCGCGCGGGATCGAAGTCCCGCCCCTCCTCCGCGCGCGCGTCGACAAGCCACGCCACGCGCACGAGCGTGTGGCCGGTTCCGTCGGGGAGCAGGCGCGTCGTGACCGCATGGTCGCCCGATCCATGCATCCAGAAGTTAGGGAACACGGTCGCGCGCAGCGTGCCGACGTCGTGCTGCGCGTAGCTGCCCATCACCGGCGCGACCGGGGCGCCATCGAGGCTCTCCGTCAGGAACCCGGGCGCGAGCGGCGTGCGGTTCACGCGCCACCACGCGGCGGTCATGTCGGAGACCAGGGTCGGCGCCTCCAGCCCCATCGCCTGCCAGCGCCGTCCCTCGTCCGCCACGCGCGCCTCGATCTCCGCGGCGCGGCGCGGGTCGAGGACATGGATGTCGTAGTTCGCGCGTATGTACTCGGGGTGCGACCCGGGGCAGTGCAGGCACTCGCGGTTGTTCTCGAACACGACCTTCCAGTTTGCCGCAACGCGGTAGTCGACGCTGCGCGCGATGCGCGCGCCCGCGAGGCCCTGGGGCGCGAGCCAGCGCGCGAAGGCCTCGCCCATGCCCTCGAGCGGTGGCGGCGCCTCCGCCAGCGAGACGAAGACGAGGCCGCCGAGCTCGATCGCGTGGTGCGCGCGCAGGCCATGCGAACCGGGCTCGACGCCGTGTTCGCGCGTGTCGCTGCAGAGCCTGCCATCGAGGTCGTAGGTCCACGCATGATAGGGGCAGACGAGGCGATGCGCGCGGCCCGAGGACGAGGTGCAGACGCGCGAGCCGCGATGGCGGCACACATTGGCGAAGGCGCGCACGCCGCGCGCGCGGTCGCGCAGCACGACGACGGGCTCGCCCGCCACGTCGAGGGTGACGAAGCAGCCGGGCTCCGGCAGCTCGCAGCCATGCGCGGCGAAGAGCCAGCGCCGGTGCCAGATCCGCGCGCGCTCGGCCTCCGCGACGCCTTCGCCGAGGTAGAAGCCGCGCGCGAGGGACCAGCCGGGGCGATGCCCGGCGACGAGGGTGTCGAGCGTCGTCACGCGGCCTCCACGCGCCGCGCGGCGAACCCGTGGCGCAGCAGGACGGGCGCCACGAGTGCGGCGCCGGCGAGCAGCGGCCACCAGCCCGGCGCGATCAGGAGCAGGCCCGCCGCCCCCGCGAGGACGCGCTCCCAGCCCTGCATGCGGACAAGCAGGTAGTCGGAGAGCGCCGCCGCGAGGCAGGTGACCCCGAGGAGGCAACCGGCGAGCGTGCGCAGGAACTCGCTCCACTCGAAGCCGGGGACGACGAGCAGCAGCGAGGGCGAGAACACGAAGACGAAGGGCACGAGCGCCTTGGCGAGGCCGAGCCGGAAGGCCGTGTTCCCGGTCTTGAACGGATCGGCGTTGGCGAGGCTCGCGCCGGCATAGGCGGCCATCGCGACTGGCGGCGTGATGTCGGCGAGCACGCCGTAGTAGAACACGAAGAAATGCGCGACGATCGGAGCGACGCCGAGCAGGCCGAGCGTCGGTGCCGCGACCGTGACCATGATGATGTAGTTGGCCGTCGTCGGGATGCCGCAGCCCATGACGATGCACACGATCCCGGTCAGCAGCAGCGTCAGGAACAGCGACAGGCCCTGCGGCGAGACGAGGTCGAAGGGCACGAGCGGCAATATCCATCCCGCGGCCTGCTTCGCCCCCGAGGTGACGATGAACGACACCTTGAAGCCGACGCCGGTCAGCGTGACCACGCCGACGACGATGCCGACCACCGCCGCGGCCGCGCCGACGGCGAGGGCGTACTTCGCTCCGGTGACGAAGCCGTCGACCAGGTCGGGGACCGTCAGGCGCCGGCGCGGGTTGAGGACGCCGACGACGACGCATGCAGTGATGCCCCAGAAGGCCGCCAGGTAG
This sequence comes from Alphaproteobacteria bacterium, assembly GCA_016869915.1. Taxonomy (GTDB): domain Bacteria; phylum Pseudomonadota; class Alphaproteobacteria; order CACIAM-22H2; family CACIAM-22H2; genus CAIOSQ01. The sequence continues at coordinate 279 of VGDA01000201.1, read as the reverse complement.
GGCGTGTAGCCGGAGAGCAGGATCGCCACGAGCAGGAGCAGCGGGAACACCGTGGGCCAGCCGTCGCGCAGCACGATGCGCGGATCCGGTATCTCCTCCGGCGGCAGGCCGCGCAGGCCGTGGCGCTTCGCCTCGAAATGCACCTGCATGAAAACGCCGAAGAAATGCATGAAGGCCGGCACGATCGCCGCGAGGATGATCGTCTGGTAGGGCACGCCCAGGAACTCGATCATCAGGAACGCGGCGGCCCCCATCACCGGCGGCGTGATCTGCCCGCCC
>VGDA01000200.1 GCA_016869915.1 Alphaproteobacteria bacterium | reverse complement strand
TTGCCGGGCTCGGCGTGGACGAGGTGGAGGCGGCAGCCCTCGGCCTGCTGGACGCGGCCGGGAGGCTCAGCCCCGGCGAGGCTCTTCCAGCGTCGCCTTGAACCAGGCGAGCAGCATGCACCAGCACGCCATCGTGGCGAGGAAGAGGCCCCACCGGCCCTCGCGCCAGCCGCCGCGGCGCGTGTAGCTCTTGAGCGCGCGCGTCAGGCCCTTGCGCAGGGCGCGCGCGAACCCGAAGGACAGGCCGCGCGCGCGCCAGTCGCGCGCCAGCGCCGTGCTGTAGCGATCGATCCGCGCGACGAAGTCGGCGATGTCGTCGTCGACGAGGTGGTCGATGCGATGGCCGGGGGGCAGGTCCTCGCCGAGCCGCGTCTGCGTGCCGGTCATGTGGATCTCGGGATGCACGCTGCCGTCGCCCCAGCGCTTCGTGCCGCGCGAGAACATCGTGTTGCGCCGCGAGTTGCCGATCGGATGCACCCAGCCATGGGTCACGCGGCGCGCGCCGACCAGGTTGTCGATCGGCATCAGGACATGGCCGGGCGGCAACGAGGGAATCCGCGCGCGGATCAGCGCCGCGAGGTCGGGATGCAGGCGCTCGTCCGCGTCGATCTCGAGGATCCAGCGGCCGCGGCAGCCGGCGATGCCGGTGTTGCGACGCTCGCCCTCGAGCGGCCATGCGCCCTCGAGGATCCGCGCGCCGAAGCGCTCCGCGACGGCGCGGCTGCCATCGCTGCAGCGGTCGAGCAGCACGACGATCTCGTCGGCGAAGCGCAGGCGCGCGAGGCAATCCGGGAGGTTCGCCTCCTCGTCATGGGCGACGACGAGTGCCGAGAGCTCGACCTCGCCGTCCATCGCGCTGGCGTCGCCTTGCGTCATGGGCTCCTTCCTATACGAGAAGCCGGCGCGGGAAAACGGGCGCCTCCCGTCCTATGCTGGCGGCCAGTGGCGACGGGGGAGGGACGGCATGGACAGGCTTCGGGATCGCGTGGCGCTGGTCTTCGGCGCGGGATCGATCGGCCCGGGATGGGGCAACGGCAAGGCCTGCGCCGTCGCCTATGCGCGCGAGGGCGCGGCCGTCGCCTGCGTCGACGTCGCGCCCGCGGCCGCGGCGGAGACGGCGTCGATCATCGCGGGCGAGGGCGGGACCGCGATCGCGCTCGCCTGCGACGTCACGCGCGAGGACGAGGTCGCCGCGGCGGTGGCCGCGACGATGGCGCGGTTCGGGCGCATCGACGTCCTGCACAACAACGTGGGCCGGGTGAAGATCGGCGGGCCGCCCGACGTCACGGCGGAGGAATGGCGCCGCGAGCTCGACGTCAACGTCACCGGCATGTTCCTCGCCTGCCGCCACGCCATCCCGCCCATGCTCGAGGCGGGCAGGGGCGTGATCACCAACATCTCGTCGATCGCCTCGATTCGCTGGCTCGGCCATCCCTATGTCAGCTACAGCGCGGCGAAGGGCGCGGTGAACCAGTTCACCGTCTCGGTCGCGCTGCAATACGCCGCGCGCGGCCTGCGCTGCAACGCGATCCTGCCCGGGCTGATGGAGACGCCGCTGATCTTCCAGCAGATCTCCGGCCAGTTCGCGTCCCCCGAGGACATGGTCGCCGCGCGCAACGCGGCCTGCCCGACGGGGCGCATGGGCACCGCCTGGGACGTCGCCAATGCCGCGGTCTTCCTCGCCAGCGACGAGGCGTCGTACGTCAACGCCGTCTGCCTGCCCGTCGATGGCGGCCTGACCGCGCGCTCCGCCTGAGGGCAGCGGGGCCGGGCGGGCGGCCGCCTCGCTTGATGGCGGGGGACCGCCCCCGTATGTTCCGCGCCATTCCAGAAGGGTCAGGGCAATGGTCTCGATCAGCCTGCCGGACGGCAGCGTGAAGCAGTTCGCCTCGGCGCCGACCGGCCTCGAGGTGGCGCAATCCATCGGCGCCGGCCTCGCCAAGGCGGCGCTGGCGGCGAAGGTCGATGGCGAGCTGCGCGACCTCGCGCGGCCGATCGAGCGCGACGCCCGCATCGAGATCGTCACGGCCAGGTCGCCCGAGGCGCTGCCGCTGCTGCGCCACGACGCCGCGCACGTGCTCGCCGAGGCGGTGCAGGAGCTCTGGCCCGGCGTGCAGATCACCTTCGGGCCGGCGACCGAGGATGGCTTCTACTACGACTTCCATCGCGCCGAGCCCTTCAGCCCCGACGACTTCGCCGCCATCGAGGCGAAGATGCGCGAGATCGTCGACCGCGACGAGAAGATCGAGCGCGAGGCCTGGGACCACGCGCGGATGAAGGCGCATTTCCAGGCGCATGGCGAGACCTTCAAGGCCGAGTGGGTGGACGCGATCCCCGCCGGCGAGGAGATCACGGTCTACCGCCAGGGGCGCTGGCTCGACATGTGCACCGGGCCGCACCTGCCCTCCACCGGCAAGCTGGGCAAGCACTTCAAGCTGATGAAGGTGTCGGGCACCTACTGGCGCGGCGACGCGAAGAACGCCCAGCTGCAGCGCATCTACGGCACCGTCTTCCCGACGAAGGAGGGGCTGGAGGCATACCTGCGCCAGCTCGAGGAGGCCGAGAAGCGCGACCATCGCCGCATCGGCCGCGAGATGGAGCTGTTCCACATCCAGGAGGAGGCCGTCGGCTCGGTCTTCTGGCATCCCAAGGGCTGGGCGCTCTACCGCACGCTCGAGCGCTACATGCGCGCGCGCCTCGAGCGCGACGGCTATGTCGAGGTCAAGACGCCGCAGGTGCTGGATCGCGTGCTCTGGGAGCGCTCGGGACACTGGGACAAGTACAAGGACGCGATGTTCGCGGCCCGGCCGCGCAACGAGGACGCGGAGGAGGACCGGCTCTACGCGCTCAAGCCGATGAACTGCCCCGGCCACGTGCAGGTCTTCCGCCAGGGGCTGAAGAGCTACCGCGACCTGCCGCTGCGCATCGCCGAGTTCGGCGCCTGCCACCGCTTCGAGCCCTCGGGCGCGCTGCACGGCATCATGCGCGTGCGTGCCTTCACCCAGGACGACGCGCACATCTTCTGCACCGAGGACCAGATCACCGCTGAATCGGTGAAGTTCTGCACGCTGCTCCGCTCGATCTACGCCGACATGGGCTTCAGCGACATCCGCATCAAGTTCTCCGACCGGCCCGAGCAGCGCGCCGGCGAGGACGCGATCTGGGACAAGGCCGAGTCCGCGCTCGAGGCAGCCGCGGCTGCGGCGGGGCTGGAGACGACACGCAACCCGGGCGAGGGCGCCTTTTACGGGCCGAAGCTCGAGTTCGTCCTGCGCGACGCGATCGGGCGCGACTGGCAATGCGGCACGCTGCAGGTGGACTTCGTCCTGCCAGAGCGCCTCGACGCCTCCTATGTCGGGGAGGACGGCCAGAAGCACCGGCCGGTGATGCTGCACCGGGCGATCCTCGGCTCGTTCGAGCGCTTCATCGGCATCCTGGTGGAGAACTACGCCGGGCGCTTCCCGCTCTGGATGGCACCCACCCAGGTGGTCGTCGCGACCATCGTCTCGGACGCCGATGCCTATGCGCGCGAGATCGCGGGCGCCCTGGCCGCCGCGGGGATCCGCGCCGAGCTCGACCTGCGCAACGAGAAGATCGGCTACAAGGTCCGCGAGCATACCCTCGCCAAGACCCCCTGGCTCTGGGCCCTGGGGCGCCGCGAGGCCGAGCAGCGCACGGTGGCCATCCGCCGCCTCGGCAGCGAGGAGCAGCGCGTGCTTGCGCTGGATGATGCCATCGCTACATTGGCCCTCGAGGCGATGGTCCCCAACGCCTGAGGAACAAGCCGCCCCACAGGGACCGCGAGGACCGGCGCCAGCGACGCGGCGCGGTCCGGACGAACGGGTCCGGCTGCAAGCAAGGAGAACCTCCATAGCTCGTCCGATGACGGAAGCGCCGGCCAAGGGTGGCCCGCGCGTGAACGACCAGATCGAGGCCGCCCAGGTGCGCCTCATCGACGCCCGCGGCGAGATGCTCGGGGTCCTTTCCCTCTACCAGGCGCTCGCGATCGCGGACGAAGCCGGGCTCGACCTCGTCGAGATCTCGCCGAACGCGGAGCCGCCCGTCTGCAAGGTGCTCGACTTCGGCAAGTACAAGTACGAGCTGCAGAAGAAGGAGAACGAGGCCCGCAAGAAGCAGAAGGTCATCGAGATCAAGGAGATCAAGATGCGCCCGGGCATCGACGACCACGACTACGACGTCAAGATGCGCGCAATGCAGCGCTTCATCGCCGAGGGCGACAAGGTCAAGATCACGCTGCGCTTCCGCGGCCGCGAGATGGTCCACCAGGACCTCGGCGCGAAGGTGCTCGAGCGCGTGCGCGCCGACATGGGCGAGGCGATCAAGGTCGAGCAGACGCCGAAGATGGAAGGCCGCCAGATGACGATGGTGATCGCGCCGCGGTGAGCGCGATCGCCGGAGCGCCGCGCCGCGGACGCGCGGTGCCAGGCGGGGGCCCCACTCCGGATCGGGGGCGGGGCCCCTCCTCGTTCGGGCGCGCGAGGGGCGGCGCGGGGTGACGGCGATGCCGCTGGTGCCGCTCTACGCCGCCGTGGTCTTCGGCAACGCGTTCCTGCTGTTCCTCGTCCAGCCGCTCGCCGGCAAGGCGATCCTGCCGTGGTTCGGCGGGTCCGCCGCGGTCTGGACCGTCTGCATGCTCTTCTTCCAGGCGCTGCTGCTCGCCGGCTACGGCCTCGCGCACGCCATGGTCCGGCTGCTGCCGCCGCGCGGGCAGGGGCTGGCACAGCTCGCCCTCGTCGCCGCGAGCCTCGCGGCGCTGCCTCTGGCGCCGGACCGCGCGCTGGCGGGTGCCGCCGACCCTGCGCTGGGGATCCTGGCCGTGCTCGGGGCGAGCGTCGGCCTGCCCTACCTCGTGCTCTGCACGACGAGCCCGCTGCTCCAGCGCTGGTTCGCCGCCGACCTGCCGCGCCGCTCGCCCTACCGGCTCTTCGCGCTCTCGAACCTCGCGTCGATGCTGTCGCTGCTGCTCTATCCCGTGGCGATCGAGCCGGCGCTGGGGCTTCGCCAGCAGATGCTCTGCTGGTCGCTGGCCTACGGAGCGCTGGCGCTGCCCTTCGCCGGGCTCGGGCTGCGCCGCGCGCTGTGGGGCGCGCAGGCCGAGGCGCCGCTGGTCCTCGCCGATGCCCCCGCGCCTCCGGCACTGGTCCTGTGCTGGGTAGCGCTCTCCGCCGCGGCCTCGCTGCTGCTCCTCGCCACCACCGGGCAGCTGACGCAGAACGTCGCGCCGGTGCCGCTGCTCTGGCTCGCGCCGCTCTCGCTCTACCTGCTGAGCTTCATCCTCTGCTTCGAGGGCGCGCGCTGGTATCGCAGGCGCGCCTTCCTCGCGCTCGCCGCTCTGGCCTTGCCCGCGCTCGCGCTGCTGCCGCTCGCGGACCTGGAGGGCCTGCCCGTCGCGGCGACGGTGCCCGCCTACCTGGCCGCCGCCTTCGTCGTCTTCATGGCCTGCCATGGCGAGCTCGCGCGGCTCAGGCCCGGCGTGGGCGGGCTCACGGGCTACTACCTCTGGATCGCGCTGGGCGGCGCGCTGGGCGGGCTCGCCGCGGGCATCCTCGCGCCGCGGCTCCTCGACTCCGACCACGACCTCGCGATCTCGATCTTCATCGCCGCCGCCGCGCTCCTCGCCGCGCTGGTCGCCGGCGCCGCGCGCCGGCCCCGCCTGCCGGCGCTCGCGGCGGGCGCGCTCGCGCTCGCGGCGCTGGCCGCGCTGCTCGCCTGGATGCGCGCGGACGAGACGCGCTTCGCCCTCGCCTCGTCGCGCAACTTCTACGGCACGCTGCGCATCGAGGAGACCGGCGAGGCCGGCGACCCCGATGAGCGGCGCCAGCTGGTCCATGGCCGCATCATGCATGGCGAGCAGCTCCTCGCGCCAGGCAGGGAGATGACGCCGACCAGCTACTATGGCGCGAGCAGCGGCGTTGGCCGCGCGATCGCCGCGACGCGGCGCGCCGAGGGCGGGCAACGGGTCGGCGCGATCGGGCTCGGCGCCGGCGTGATGGCCGCGCATGGGCGGGCAGGGGACCTCTACCGCTTCTACGAGATCGACCCGCAGGTCGAGCGGCTGGCGCGCGCGCACTTCACGTTCCTGTCGGGCAGCCCCGCGACGACGGAGGTCGTGCTGGGCGACGCGCGCCTGGTGCTCGAGCGCGAGGCGCCGCGCGGCTTCGACGTTCTGGCCGTCGACGCCTTCACGGGCGACGCGATCCCCGTGCACCTGCTGACCGAGGAGGCCTTCGCCACCTGGCTGCGCCACCTGCGCGAGGGCGGGATGCTCGCGGTCCATGTCTCGAACAAGTACCTCGACCTCGCGCCCGTCGTGCGGCTCGCGGCTGAGCGCGCCGGCTGGCGGGCGCGCCTGGTCGAGGACCCCGGCGACGAGGAGGACGAGGTCACCTCCGCCTCGAGCTGGGTGCTCGTCGCGCGCGGCGGCGACATCCCGGGCGAGGAGATCCCCCTGCCGCCGGGCTTGCGCGCCTGGCGCGACGACTACTCGAGCCTCTTCGCGGTGTTGCGCGCGCGCTAGAGCGAATTCCATCCTGGTTGAATCGCGAGGGATTCCCAATCGGTGCGAAGCGTGATTCAAGCTGGCCACTGGTACGAGGAGGCCAGCAGGGATGGCACGAGCTCTTTCCGGAGATCTCAGGT
>VGDA01000199.1 GCA_016869915.1 Alphaproteobacteria bacterium | reverse complement strand
GAGCTCTCGTATTCCGCGCGGATCGCCTCGCCCTCGAGGATGCCCGAGGCGCGCCAGCGCTCGAGGCTCGCGGGCACGGTCGAGAAGGTGTTGGACTCGTGCTGAAAGCCTGCGGTGGCGATGCGGATCATGCGCGCGTCCCTCCCCGGACGGCGCGAGGATGCACCGCGACCCGTGCCCCGGCCAAGCGCGCGCCAGCGCCGGTTCGCGCGACGAGACGCCGAGCCCGTCCCACGCGCGTCCTTGCCGCGCCGCGCGCGCGGCGCGAACATGCGCCCGGACCGAGGGGGCGGGGATGCGCATGCGCGAGATCGACCTGCTGGTGGAGGCCGAGTTCCTCTACCCGGTGAGCGAGGGCAACCCGATCGTCCATGGCGGCGAGGTCGCGATCGCCGGCGACCGGATCCTCCATGCCGGGCCCGCGATGCCGGCGGGGACATGGAGGCCGGCGCGCAGGCTGGGCGGCCGCGGCAGGGCGGTGCTTCCGGGCTTCGTCAACTGCCACAGCCACGCGGCGTCGATCGTCTTCCGCAGCCAGACCGACGACCGCGCGGCGAAGTCGGCCCTGTTCGACGTCGCCTTCCGCATGGAGAAGGACATCGCCGACGAGGAATGGGCGCTGCTGGCGGAGGTCGGCTGCGCGGACATGCTGCGCGCCGGCATCACGACCATCAACGACATCTGGTACGCGCCCTGGCACCTCGCCGCGGCGGTCGAGCGCTGCGGGCTGCGCGCGCAGATCGCCCACAAGGTTTTCGACGTGCGGCTCGAGGAGCTCCATCGCGGCGACTGGACGCACCTCGCCGCGCGCGGCGAGGCGCGGCTGCGCGACGGCGTCGACTTCGTCGCGCGCTGGCACGGCGCCGCGGGCGGGCGCATCGGCGGGCGCATCGGCACGCACGCGACCGACACCTGCGCGCCGGGGCTGCTGCGCGACGCCCGCGCGGAGGCGACGCGGCTCGGCGTCGGCATGCACGTCCATGCCGCGCAGAGCGCCGGCGAGGTCGAGCGCATCCTCGCCGCGCATGGCTGCGGCCCGCTCGAGCACCTGCGCGACACCGGCATGCTCGCGGACGACGTCGTGGTCGCGCACCTGACGCTGGCCACCGACGCCGACCTCGACGCCGTGCGCGAGACGGGCGCGCGCTACGCGCATTGCCCGACCATCTACCCGCGGCGGGGACGCTACCCGCGGCTCGACGCGATCCTGTCGCGCGGCATCCCCACCGGCTTCGCCACCGACTGGATGCAGAACGACCCCTTCGAGGGCATGCGCAACGCGATGAACGCCATGCGCCTGCTGCGCGCCGACCCGGCTGCTCTCGAATGCGCGGAGGCGATCCGCCTGCACACGATGGGCGCCGCGCGCGTGATGGGCCTCGACGCGGAGATCGGCTCGCTCGAGCCGGGCAAGAAGGCCGACCTCGTGGTGGTCGACATCGACCGGCCACACCTGCAGCCCTACTACGGCGCGCACGCCGCGCTCGCCTTCTACGCGCGCGCCGGAGACGTCGAGGCGAGCGTGGTCGACGGGCGCGTGGTGCTCGAGGGCGGGCGGCCGGTGCTGCTCGACGAGGCGCGCGCCCTCGCCGCGCTGGCGCCGCGCATACCCGCGTGGCGCGGCCGGCTCGAGGCGCTCGGCAGCCGCGCGGTGTTCGGGCCGGGCTGCGCCTGCTGCGGCTGAGGGCGTGGATGCGCTAGTCTTGCCGCGCATGGAACGCAGGCCTCTCGCCGGCCCCGACGCCTGGCACGGGCGCGACATCGCCGCCTCGCGCCGCTGGATCCGCGACCTCGACGCCCCGATGGCCGCCGCGCTCGAGGAGGCCGTCGCCGCGCTGCGCGGCAAGCCCTGGCGCGAGGTGACGCGCGACGACTTCGCCATCCCCGGGCTCGACGCGCTGCTGGCGGGCATCGCCGGGGAGCTCGAGCATGGCTGCGGCATCGTCAAGCTGCGCGGCCTCCCGGTCGACCGCCTGGAGGAGGAGGACCTGCGGCGGCTGCTGCTTGGCCTCGGCGCGCGGCTCGGCACGCCGCGCTTCCAGAACCGCAGCGGCGAGCTGATGCGCGCGATCCGCGACGAGGGCGCGCATGTCGGGCGCACCTACGGCCAGCTCGCGGTCGGCGGGACCGGCAAGGCCTTCCTGTCCTCCTATGCGCGCACGCTGACCAATGGCGCGCTGCGCTTCCACACCGACCGCACCGACGTCGTCGGCCTGCTCTGCGTGCGCCAGGCGCGCAGGGGCGGCACCAGCCGCCTCGTCTCGACGCCCGCGATCCACGACGCGATGCTGGCGCGGCGCCCCGACCTGCTCGAGGAGCTCTTCGGCGACTACTGGCGCAGCCGCTTTGGCGAGGAGGGCGAGACGCGCGACAGCGTCTACAAGCTGCCTGTCTTCGGCCTGCGCGACGGCAGGTTCACCTCGCACTTCTCGCTGACCTTCATCGAGGCCGCCCAGCTCGTCGAGGGCGTGCCGCGGCTGACCGCGCGCCAGAAGGAGGCGATCGACATGCTGCTGGCGATCGCGGACGAGCTCTGCTTCGAGATGGTTCTGGAGCCCGGCGACCTGCAGCTCATCAACAGCCACGTCACCTACCACGGCCGCACGCCCTTCGAGGACGACGCGGCGAGCGGGCGCGACCGGCTCCTGCTGCGGATCTGGCTGTCGATGCCGGGCAGCCGCGCCCTGCCCGCGGGCCACGAGGTCCTCTGGGGCGACATCGAGGCCGGCCGCCCGCGCGGCGGCATCGGCCAGGCCGCGACGCGCTGATCGACGGCGGCGCGGCGACGCCTCAGGCGGCGCCGTGCAGGCCGGGGGCCTCCTGGCCGGTGCTCGCGACGTATTCGGTGTAGCCGCCACCATATTCGCGCGCGCCGTCGGCCACGAGCTCGAGGACGCGGTTCGACAGCGCGGCCAGGAAGCGGCGGTCGTGCGAGACGAAGAGCATGGCCCCCTCGTAGGAGGCGAGCGCGGCGACCAGCATCTCCTTGGTCGCCATGTCGAGGTGGTTGGTCGGCTCGTCGAGGACGAGGAAGTTCGGCGGGTCGTAGAGCATGCGCGCCATGACGAGGCGCGCCTTCTCGCCGCCCGAGAGCACGCGGCACTTCTTCTCCACCTCGTCGCCGGAGAAGCCGAAGCAGCCGGCCAGCGTGCGCAGCGAGCCCTGGTTGGCGCGCGGGAACGCATCCTCGAGGGATTCGAGCACGGTGCGGTCGCCCGCCAGCAGCTCCATCGCGTGCTGCGCGAAGTATCCCATCCTGACGCTGCCGCCGATGGTGACGCTGCCGGCGTCGGGCTGCGCCGTGCCCGCGACCAGCTTGAGGAGCGTCGACTTGCCCGCGCCGTTGACGCCGAGCACGCACCAGCGCTCGCGCCGGCGGATGCGGAAGTCGAGGCCGTCGTGGATCGCGCGGCTGCCATAGCGCTTGGCGACGCCGCGCAGGATCGCCACGTCGTCGCCCGAGCGCGGCGCATTGGGGAACTCGAAGGAGACGGACTGGCGGCGCTTGGGCGGCTCGACGCGCTCGATCTTCTCCAGCTTCTTGACGCGGCTCTGCACCTGCGCCGCGTGCGAGGCACGCGCCTTGAAGCGCTCGATGAAGGAGATCTCCTTCGCGAGCATCGCCTGCTGGCGCTCGAACTGCGCCTGGGCCTGGCGCTCGTCGATGGCGCGCTGGCGCTCGTAGAACTCGTAGTCGCCGGAATAGGACTTGAGCTCGCCGCCGTCGATCTCGATCACCTTCGAGACGACGCGGTTCATGAACTCGCGGTCGTGCGAGGTCATCAGCAGCGCGCCCTCGTGCGCCGCGAGGAAGCCCTCGAGCCAGATCAGGCTCTCGATGTCCAGGTGGTTGCTCGGCTCGTCGAGCAACATGACGTCGGGCAGCATGAGCAGGATGCGCGCCAGCGCGACGCGCATCTTCCAGCCGCCCGACAGCACGCCGACGTCGCCATCCATCATCTCGGCCGAGAAGCTCAGGCCCGCGAGGATCTCGCGCGCCCGCGCCTCCAGCGCGTAGCCGCCGAGTTCCTCGAAGCGCGCCTGCACCTCGCCGTAGCGCTCGACCACGGCCTCGAGCTCGTCGGCGCGCTCAGGGTCCTCCATCGCGGCCTCGAGCGCGCGCAGCTCGGAGGCGACGGCGCTGACCGCGCCCGCGCCCTCCATGACCTCGGCCACCGCGCTGCGGCCCGCCATCTCGCCAACGTCCTGGCCGAACAGGCCGATCGTCGTGCCGCGGTCGACGATCACCTGGCCCTCGTCGGGCTGCTCCTCGCCGGTGATCATGCGGAACAGCGTCGACTTGCCGGCGCCGTTGGGGCCGACGAGGCCGACCTTCTCGCCGCGCTGCAGCGCCGCCGACGCCTCGAGGAAGAGGATCTGGCGGCCGTTGCGCTTGCTGATGCTGTCGAGGCGGATCATGGAATCCTGGCGGGATGGGGCCGGCGGCCGTGGTCGCGGGGCTGCCGCTTAGCCCAAGTCGTGCCGCGGCGGAAGCGCCGCCTTCCAAAGGCGCGGCATCACGCTAGGATGCCGCCCGGGGCCGGCGAGGGAGGACGCGATGCAGGGCAGCGGTACGACGCGCGACGCGCGGGGCGACTGGCGACCGGCCGAGCCGATCGCCCTGCCACCGACCATCGCCTGGCCGCCGCGGCCGCGCGCGATCGCGCGCTGGCTCCTCGGCTTCCCGGGCTATCTCTGGCCGATGAACGCGCTGTGGCTCGCGACGACGCTGGCCACCTGGGCCTGGCTGACGCCGGACCTCGCGACCATGCGCCAGTTCGAGGCGGGATGGATCGCGGCGATCCTGCTGCGCAACCTCGCGCTCGTCTCGCTGCTCTTCGGCGGGCTGCACCTCTACTTCAACGTCCTGCGGCTGCAGGGGGACGAGCGGCGCTTCTCGACCCAGCCGATGGCAAGGGGCAGCGCGCGCTTCCTCTTTCGCGACCAGGTCCGGGACAACATGGCGCGCACGCTCGGCGTCGGGGTGCCGACGATCACCGCCTGGGAGGCGGTCACCTGGTGGCTCTTCGCCAACGGCCATGTCGGCGTCGTCGGGCCGGAGACCGGCGCCCTCGCCTTCTGGGCGTGGTTCGCCTTCCTGCTGCTGGCCGCGCCGGTGATCCATGCCGTGCATTTCTATCTCGTGCACCGGCTGCTGCACTGGAAGCCGCTCTACCGGCACGTCCACTCGACCCACCACCTCAACGTCGAGGTCGGGCCGTGGTCGGGCCTCGCCATGCACCCGGTCGAGCAGGTGCTCTACTTCTCGACGGTCGTCGTGCAGTGGCTGCTGGCGCTGCACCCCGTGAACGCGCTGTTCCAGATCCACGTCGCCGCGTTCAGCCCCGCGCTCGGCCATAGCGGCTTCGAGAAGCTGATGATCGGCCGCAGGCTCGGCGTCGACAGCGGAAACTACTTCCACTACCTCCACCATCGGTACTTCGAGTGCAACTACGGCGGCAGCCTGGCGCCGCTCGACAAGCTCTTCGGCACGTTCCACGACGGCTCGGCCGAGGCGCAGGCGCGGATGCGCGCGCGCATGCGCGCGCGGCACGGCTAGATGGCGCGGCGGCCGGCGCCCAGGGAAGCGAGCTCGTCGAGCAGTTTCGAAACCTCGACCGGCTTCTGGAAGATGCGCGCCGGGATTCGGCGCTCGCCCATCGCGATCTCCCGCGAGAAGGCCGTCATCAGCAGGACAGGCAGCCCTGGCCAGCGGTCCTGCACGGCTTCCAGCAGCTGGTAGCCAGACATTCCGGGCATCGAGATGTCGGACACGACCGCGTCCCATGGCCTCGCAGCGAGCAGGTCGAGGGCCGCGACGCCCGAGTAGCAGGCTTCGGCATCGTGACCCCGGAGCCCGAGGCCCTCGCGCATCACGTCGGCCAGGTCGGCATCGTCGTCGACCACCAGGATCCTCAGGCGCGGCGCGGCCGGCGCGGCTTCGCGCCCGGCGTCCAGCAAGGCCTTGGGCAGCCTGAACTCGAAGACGGTCTCGCCGCGCGAGGGCGCGACGAAGAGCCGGAATGAGCCCCTGCTGGCCTGCGCGTAGCCCACAGCCGCAGCCAGCCTGATCGCCCAGTCGCCGCCGGGATTGTCCCCGAGCGCGGCGGCGGCGACATCGGCGGAGCCGTTGACGCGGAGCCGCAGCGCGACCGCTGCCCCGGGGCGTCGCGCGCCGGGGTCGGCCTCGATGTCACCGACCTCGACGACCATCGAGGGCTTGCTCTCCCGCAGGACGGCGCGTATCGCGAACACGACATCGAGCATCGCGACGACGCACGCATCGGCATCGACATGCGCCCGCACGGGGGATCCGTCGACGGCCGCGGGGCAGGAAAGGTCGAGGCCAGTCTCCTCGGCGATGCGCCGCACGGCGACCTTCGCGACTGCGAACAGGTCCCGATCGTCGGGATCCACGCGCAGCGTGCGGCTCGCCGCGAGGAGCGAGGCGGTCAGATCGGCGCCGCGCCGTGCCTTCGCGGCGATCATCTCGATGCGCGCTCGCTGCGAATCGCCGCGTTCGCCGTCGAGCAGGACGCCCGCATTGAGGAGGATGCCCGAAAGCAGGATGTTGAACTCGTGCGCAAGCAACCCCGCGGCGAGGCCGAGGCTTGCATGCCGATCGGCCTCGATCCCCGGGACCTCGAAGGCGCGTTCGTCGCCCGCCAGACCTTGGTCGCC
>VGDA01000198.1 GCA_016869915.1 Alphaproteobacteria bacterium | reverse complement strand
GCCTCGTGTCGACCGACGAGAAGGTGGACGAGGAGACGATGGCGCGGATCCGTGCCCTGCCGCAGGTGCTGCGGGTGCGCGCGCTCCGCTTCTGAGGCCGCGTGGTCAGGCCTGCTTCTGGCGCTCGGCGGCTGGATGCCGTGCAGTCCACTCGCTGACCAGCGAATAGCCGACGGCCAGCAGCGTCGGGCCGAGGAACAGGCCGAGGAAGCCGAAGGCGATCACGCCGCCGAGGATGCCGAGCAGCGTGACGACGATCGGCGTCGTGCCGCCGCGGCTGATCAGCAGCGGCCGCACGACGTTGTCCGCCATGCTGACGAGCCCGGCGCCCCAGGCCAGCATGAACACGGCCCAGCCCCATCCCGCCGTCGCGTAGAGCCAGGCCGCGGCGCCGAGCCAGACGATCGGCGGGCCGATCGGCAGCGGCGAGGTGATCCCGGTCACGAAGGCGAGCAGCACGGCGTTCGGCACGCCGGCGATCAGCAGGCCCACGAGCATGAGCATCGCCTGGATCAGGGCCGTGCCGAGCACGCCGTAGACCACCGACTTCACCGTGTTGCCGGCCACGGACAGCAGGCGCGGGCCGCTGTCGCCGAGCAGCCGCGACAGCCCGTCGCGCGCGCGCGCCGCGAGCGCGGCTCCGTCGCGGTAGAAGAAGAACGCGACGAACAGCGCCAGCGCCAACTCGAGCGCGCCCTGCGCGAGCACGATCCCGACATTGACGCCCTTGTCGAGGCCCCAGCGGCCCATCGCGGCCGCGTAGGGCGCGAGCAGGACCTGGATGTCCTGCTCCTCGGTGGCCAGGTGCCGCCACTGCTCGTCGATCCGGGCCCCGGCGAACGGGATCGACGCGATCCAGTCGGGCGGGCCAGGCAGGCCGGCGGCAAGGATGTCCTTGCCGGCCTTGACCAGCTGCTTGGCGCCGTCCGCGACGTCCGCGACGACGAGGAAAAGTGGCGCGAGCATGACCAGGAATGCGGCGACGACCATGAGCAGCGCCGCCGCCGAGCGGCCCAGGTGCAGGCGCCTCTGCACGAGGCCGAAGACCGGCCAGGTCGCGAAGGCGAGGATGGCGCCCCAGAGGATCGCGGCGACGAAGGGCCGCAGCACGAAGAAGCAGCCGACCGCAAGCGCGAGGAGGAGCGCCGCCGCGACGCCGCGCTCGAGGCGGCTGGGGGGAAGTACCGATGGGGTCACGCGCGAGTTATGCGTGGACGCGCGCGGCTCCACAAGGGGCAGGGGGCGGCGTGCTCACGAATCGGAAGCGCGCCCCTCCGCGGGGGGCTAGGATCGGCGGGCTCGTGCGCTACCTGCCCGATGCTTTCCTGGCTCCCGAAGATGAACACTCTTGCCCGACGCGCCCTGCTGCCTGCCGGCTTCGCCGACCTGCTTTCCCCGGAGGCTGGCTTCGAGGCCGCGACCGTCGAGCGCCTCATGGCCGCCTTCGCCGCCCAGGGCTATGTCCGCGTGAAGCCGCCGCTGGTGGAGTTCGAGGACGCGCTGCTGTCGGGCAGCGGCGCGGCGATGGCGCGGCACAGCTTCCGGCTCATGGATCCGGTTTCGCAGCGCATGCTGGCGCTGCGGCCCGACATGACGCTCCAGGTCGCGCGCATCGCGGCGGTCCGGCTGCGCGGCGAGCCGCGGCCGCTGCGCCTCTGCTACGCCGGGCAGGTCGTGCGCGTCGTCGGCGACGCGCTGCGCCCGGCCCGCCAGTTCGGCCAGATCGGCTGCGAGCTGATCGGCGCGTCCTCCGTCGACGCCGACGCGGAGGCCGTGCTGCTCGCGGCGAGCGCGCTGCTCGACATCGGCACGCGCGGCCTATGCGTGGACGTGTCGTCGCCGACCCTCGCCGGCGCGGTGATCGATGCCGCCGGCCTGCGTCCCGAGCGGGCGGCCGAGCTGCGCGCCGCGCTCGACCGCAAGGACGCGGCCTCGGTGGCCGCGCTCGGCGGCGAGGCCGCGCATGCGCTGGGCGAGCTGCTGCGCGGCTCGGGCGACGTCGCGCGCGCGCTCGCGGCGCTCGGGCGCGTGGCGCTGCCCGGTCGCGCCGCCGAGGATGCCGCTCGGTTGCGCGAGGTGGTGGCCGCGCTGGGCGCCCGCCGGCCCGACCTGCCGCTCACGGTCGACCTCGTCGAGCATCGCGGCTTCAAGTACCACACGGGCCTGTGCTTCTCGCTCTTCGCGCGCGGCGTGAGGGGCGAGCTCGGTCGCGGCGGGCGCTACCTCGCGGGAGGCGACTTCACCGGCGAGGCGGGCGAGCCGGCGACCGGCTTCACGCTCTACACCGACACGATCCTGCGCGCGCTGCCGGCCGTCGGCCGTGCGCGGCGGATCTTCCTGCCGCTCGCGACGCCGCCGGCGCGCGGCGAGGCGCTGCGCAGGGACGGATGGACGACCGTGGCCGGGCTCGACCCGGTCGCAGACCACGCGGAGGAGGCGCGTCGCCTCGGCTGCAGCCATGCCTGGATCGACGACGCGATCCTCGCCCTCGAAGGAGAGTGAGAACCAGATGAGCAACGTCACCGTTGTCGGGGCCCAGTGGGGCGACGAGGGCAAGGGCAAGATCGTCGACTGGCTCTCCGAGCGCGCCGAGATCGTCGTGCGATTCCAGGGCGGCCACAACGCCGGCCACACGCTCGTGGTCGGCGACAGCGTGTTCAAGCTCAGCCTCCTGCCCTCGGGCGTCGTTCGCCCGGGCAAGGTCTCCGTCATCGGCAACGGCGTCGTGGTCGACCCGTGGGCGCTGCTCGCGGAGATCGAGCGCGTGCGCAGCCAGGGCGTCGCGGTCACGCCGCGGACGCTGCGCGTGGCGGAGAACGTCGCGCTGATCCTGCCGCTGCATGGCGAGCTCGACCGCATGCGCGAGGAGGCGCGCGGCGAGCGCAAGCTCGGCACGACCGGCCGGGGCATCGGCCCCGCCTACGAGGACAAGGTCGCGCGGCGCGCGATCCGCCTCTGCGACCTCGCCGACGAGGCGTCGCTCGACTGGAAGCTCGACGAGCTGCTGCGCCACCACGACGCGCTGCGCCGCGGCATGGGCGCGCCGGCGATCGACCGCGCCTCGCTGCGCGCGCAGCTGGTCGAGGTCGCCCCCAGGGTGCTGGAGTTCTCGGAGCCTGTCTGGATGACGCTCGACGCCGCTCGCCGCGCCGGCAAGCGCATCCTCTTCGAGGGCGCGCAGGCGGCGATGCTCGACGTCGACCACGGGACCTATCCCTATGTCACATCGTCGAACACGGTGGCGGGGCAGGCGGCCACGGGATCCGGGCTCGGACCGCTCGCCACCGGCTACGTGCTCGGCATCTGCAAGGCCTACACGACGCGCGTGGGCTCCGGGCCCTTCCCGACGGAGCTGACCGACGCGACCGGACAGCTGCTCGGCGACCGCGGCAAGGAGTTCGGCACGGTGACGGGCCGCCGCCGCCGCTGCGGCTGGTTCGACGCGGTGATGGTGCGCCAGGCGCTGCGCGTCGGCGGCGCGCGCGGCATCGCGCTGACCAAGCTCGACGTGCTCGACGCGCTGCCGGAGATCCGCATCTCCACCGGCTATCGCCTCAATGGCCGCACGGTCGACCACGTGCCTGCCAACGCCGGCGCGCAGGCGCGGCTCGAGCCGGTCTACGAGACCGTCGCCGGCTGGAGCGACTCGACGCGCGGCGCGCGCAGTTGGGCGGAGCTGCCGGCCAACGCGATCAAGTACATCCGGCGCCTCGAGGAACTCGTCGGCGTGCCGGTTGCGCTGCTGTCGACCAGCCCGGAGCGCAACGACACGATCCTCGTGTCCGATCCCTTCGCGGACTGAGGGGCGGAACCCCGCGCATGCCCTGGTACGCGGGCCTCTACCTCGTGGGCCTTTGCGCGCTGGCGGTTGCGAGCTGGCAGCACGCGGCCCGGCTCGGCACCGTGCCGCGCTGGCTGCGCGACGGAGACGTGATGTCGACGGCGGCGCAGGTGATGCTCTGCGTCGCGTTCTGGAACGAGGATGTGCGCGAGGCGCTCGGCATCATCCCGGTCGCGTTGCTCGCGGGCGTAGTGGGCTGGATGGTCTACGCTATCGGCCCGGCGCTCGAGTCCGCGCGCGCGGCGCTGCCCGAGGCCCGCAGGACACTCGCTGGCCCTGCCCAGGGCTATGGCGTCGTCCTCCTTGCCCTGCTGGTCTCCGCGCCGGCGCTGTTCTGGGGGCTGCGCGTCTCGGTGGCGGCGATCTCCGGTCCTTGAGCGGCGTCATTGCCGCCGAGGCGGCGCGGTGGCATTCCTCGGGTCCCAACCAGGCACGAGGAGGACGAGGCGATGGCGGACACCGGCACCAGGCTTCCGGTCAGGACCGAGGCGAGGACGCAGGCCCGCGTGGCGCCGTGGCGTCCGTTCGAGACGCTGCGCCGCGAGGTCAACCGCCTGTTCGAGGATTTCGATCGCGGCTTCTGGCACCTGCCCTTCGGGCGCTCGGCGTTCGACATCTAGCCCTTCTGGCGCCGCGAGAGCGGCTGGGGCGCCTTGCCCGCCGCCGACATCGTCGAGACCGGCGACAGCTACGAGATCGCGATCGAGCTGCCCGGCATGGACGAGAAGTCCGTCGAGGTGAAGCTTGCCGACGGGACGCTGACTATCCGCGGCGAGAAGCAGGCCGAAAAGGAGGAGAAATCCGCCGATTTCTGCCTGCGCGAGCGCAATTTCGGCTCCTTCGAGCGGAGCTTCGCGCTGCCGGACGGCGTCGATGCCGCGGCGATCGAGGCGCGCTTCGCCCGGGGCGTGCTGGTGGTCAGGCTCCCGAAGAAGCCCGAGGCGCGCAAGCCGGAGCGCCGGATCGAGGTGAAGGCGGCCTGACGGGTGGGGGGCCGGGCCGTCCGCGCCGCGCTCAGCGCGCGGCGGACGGGCCCGGCAGCGCCCGGGAAGGGCCGGGGATGCCGGCGGAGATGGCGTCCTCGGCCGCGCGTGCCTCCTCGGCGGTCAGCGCGCGCACGGCCTTCTGCAGCTTCTCGAAGGCGCGGTTCTCGATCTGGCGCACGCGCTCGCGGCTGACGTTGTAGCGATGCGACAGGTCCTCGAGCGTGGCCGGGGCCTCGGTCAGGCGACGCTCGACCAGGATCTGGCGCTCGCGCTCGTTGAGCGTCTTCAGCGCCTCCTCCATCATCGCCTTGCGGCGGCCGAATTCCTGCGCGTCGGCGAGCCTGACCTCCTGGTCGGCGGTCTCGTCGACCAGCCAGTCCTGCCATTCGAGCTCGCCCTCGCCATCTCCGCGCAGCGGCGCGTTGAGCGAATGGTCGGGCGCGGCGAGGCGCTGGTTCATCTGGACGACGTCCTGCTCGGGAACGCCCAGGTCGGTGGCGATGCGCCTGACCTTCTCGGGCGTGAACTGGCGGTCGTCCATGACCTGCAGTTGGGCCTTGGCGCGGCGCAGGTTGAAGAACAGCTTCTTCTGCGCCGCCGTGGTGCCGAGCTTCACCAGCGACCAGGAATGCAGGATGTATTCCTGGATCGAGGCGCGGATCCACCACATCGCGTAGGTGGCGAGGCGAAAGCCCTTGTCGGGGTCGAAGCGCTTGACGGCCTGCATCATCCCGACATTGCCCTCGGAGATGAGTTCGGACACGGGCAGGCCATAGCCGCGATAGCCCATGGCGATCTTCGCCACGAGGCGCAGGTGGCTCGTCACCAGCCGGTGCGCGGCGTCGGCGTCGCCATGCTCGCGCCAGCGCTTGGCGAGCATGAACTCCTCGTCCGCGGCCAGCAGGGGGAACTTGCGGATCTCCTGCAGGTAGCGCGAGACGCCGCGCTCTCCGGAAAGGGCAGGAAGATTGCGGGTCATCTGTCTCCTGGGGGCGAATCGACGGCGTCGCGCACCGACGGCGACAACGCAACAGAGAATAGTGGCGGGAAGACGGCTTTCACAGGCTCAACGCGCCTCGTCGAGGATCCGCAGCAGCGCCACCATGTCGCTGCGCAGCGGCCGCTCGAAGCGCAGCCGCCTGCCGCTGCGCGGATGCTCGAAGCCAAGCACGACGGCGTCGAGGGCCTGGCGCGGGAAGGCCGCGACGGCGGCCTCGGCGTCGGGCGGGAGCCGCCGACGGCGGCCAGAGCTGCGGCCATAGACCGGGTCGCCGACCAGGGGATGCCCGATGCTGGCGAGGTGGACGCGGATCTGGTGGGTTCGCCCCGTCGCGAGGCGGCAGGCGATGCGCGCGAAGGCGCCGCCGCCGATCGACTGCACCACCTTGTAGCGCGTGAGCGCCTCCTTGCCGCCGCTGCGCAGGACGGCCATGCGCTTGCGGTCGCCGCGCGAGCGGCCGATGTTGCCGGCGATCTCGCCCTCGAGCGGCGAGGGCAGGCCCCAGGCGATGGCCTCGTATACTCGCTCGACGCTGTGCGCCGCGAATTGCCGCGACAGGCCGAGCAGGGCGATCTCCGTCTTCGCCGCGACCATCAGGCCGCTCGTGTCCTTGTCGAGGCGATGGACGATTCCCGGTCGTCCCGTGCCGCCGACCGCGCGCAGCGACTCGCCGCAATGCGCGAGCAGCGCGTTGACCAGCGTGCGGTCCGGATTGCCCGCCGCGGGATGGACGACGAGGCCGGGCGGCTTGTCGACGACCAGGAGGTCCTCGTCCTCGTGGAGGATGTCGAGGTCCATCGCCTGCGCCTCGACCGCGCCGCTCGACGGTGCCGGCAGGTCGAGCGCGAAGGCCTGGCCCTGTT
>VGDA01000197.1 GCA_016869915.1 Alphaproteobacteria bacterium | reverse complement strand
ACCGCCTTCAGCCTCGCCGAGGCCGAGGCCGCCGCCGCGCGAATCGGCTACCCGGTGCTGCTGCGCCCGTCCTACGTGCTCGGCGGCCGGGCGATGAAGATCGTGCACGACGCCGAGGAACTGCGCAGCTTCATGACCGAGGCGGTGCGCGTCTCGGGCAAGAACCCGGTCCTGATCGACAGCTACCTGCAGGACGCGATCGAGGTCGATGTCGACGCGCTCGCCGACCGCGACAGCGTCCACGTCGCCGGGATCATGGAGCACATCGAGGAGGCGGGGATCCATTCGGGCGACAGCGCCTGCTCGCTGCCGCCCTATTCGCTTCCCGAGGCGACCACCGACGAGATCGCCCGCCAGACCTCGCTGCTCGCCCGGGCGCTCGAGGTCGTCGGCCTGATGAACGTGCAGTTCGCGGTCAAGGACGGCGAGGTCTACATCCTCGAGGTCAATCCGCGCGCCTCGCGCACCGTGCCCTTCGTCGCCAAGGCGACCGGGGTGGCGATCGCCAAGCTGGCGGCGCGGGTGATGGCGGGCGAGCGCCTCGCCGGCTTCGGCCTCGAGCGCGTCAGGCTCGAGCACGTCGCGGTGAAGGAGGCGGTGTTCCCCTTCGCGCGCTTCCCGGGCACGGATGTGATCCTCGGTCCCGAGATGAAGTCGACCGGTGAAGTCATGGGACTGGATCGCGATTTCGGTCACGCCTTCGCCAAGTCGCAGCTCGGCGCCAGCTCGAACCTGCCCAGGGAGGGCTGCGTCTTCGTCAGCGTCAAGGACCGCGACAAGCAGGCGATCGAGGCCCCCATCCGGCGCCTCGCCGGCATGGGCTTCCGCATCGTCGCGACGCGCGGCACGGCCGCCTTCCTGCGCGCCGCGGGCATCGCCGTCGTCGAGGTCAACAAGGTCCTCGAGGGCCGGCCGCACATCGTCGATGCGATGAAGAACGGCGACATCCAGCTGGTCTTCAACACCACCGAGGGCCGCCAAGCGATGAGCGACAGCTTCAGCCTGCGCCAGACCGCGCTGATGGGCTCGATTCCCTACTACACCACCGTGGCCGGGATGCGCGCCGCGGTCGAGGCGATCGCCGCCCTGCGCGCGGGCGCGCTGGAAGTCGCCCCCCTCCAGTCATATTTCCGCGCCAGCTTCTGAGGCCGCCGGCGACCCTTGACGCGCCGGCGATGCGCGCGAGAAGGTTGCGGTGATGGACAAGATACCGATGACCAAGGAGGGCTATGCCCGCCTTGAAGCCAAGCTCAAGATGCTCAAGAGCCAGGAGCGGCCCGCGATCATCCGCGCGATCGCGGAGGCGCGCGAGCATGGCGACCTCTCGGAGAACGCCGAGTATCACGCGGCACGCGAGCGCCAGTCGCTGATCGAGGGCCAGATCGCCGAGCTGGAAGACAAGCTCGCGCGCGCCGACGTGATCGACGTGACGCTGCTCTCGGGCGGCATGATCAAGTTCGGCGCCAAGGTGACCCTCGCCGACGAGGACACCGACGAGGAGAACACCTACCAGCTCGTCGGCCAGGAAGAGGCCGACATCGACCGCGGCCTGCTGGCCATCACCTCGCCGCTCGCCCGCGCCCTCATCGGCAAGCAGAAGGGCGACAGCGTCGAAGTCGTCACGCCGAAGGGCTCGAAGGTCTACGAGGTCGTGAAGGTCAAGTTCGGCTGATCGCAGCGCGCGCGCCCCGGCGCGCGGCGCTATTCCCTCTGCCGCTCCCTACCCCACCCCGACCCTCCCCCGGGCGATCGCATGGGGCGCTCCTCCAACCGTCCCCCTCGAAGAGGTGGACAGGCCGCGAAGCGGCCAGGGGGAGAGTCGATAGTCGATCTCGGCGAGCCGATCCTTACAGCAGTGCGACGCACGTCGCCGTGGCTCTCCCCCTGAGCGCGCTCCGCGCGCTCCGTCCCCCTCTTCGAGGGGGACGGATGCGACGACGAGGAGACTGCCGCCACGCGCCCACGCTTGACGCAGTGCGCGCGCGCGGACCAGAGTGACGACCTGCGGGGCCACGGGCAGTCGCCCCGCTTCCTTCCAAGACGAGCGATCGTCCAAGCGCTGCCTTCTCGGCTTCAACCGGGGAGGTCCGTCATGGCCGTCTCGATTTCCGTCTTCGAACTCCAGCACCTGCTCTCATCGGGGTCGCCGCCCCAACTGGTCGACGTGCGTCGGCGCCACGTCGCGGCCGCGGCGCCGCGCGTCGTCGCCAACGCGGTGTGGCGCGACCCGGTCCAGGTGGCGGATTGGGCCGCCGCGCTCGATCCCGCACGCGACGTCGTCGTCTACTGCGTCCATGGCCATCACGTCAGCCAGGGTGCGGCCGACGCGCTCGGGCGATCAGACCTGCGCGTGCGCTTCCTGGAAGGCGGCATCGCGGCGTGGGAGGCCGCCGGCGGCGCGACGACGGCGAGGACCGTCGACGGCACGCGCTGGATCACACGCGCGCGTCCCAGGATCGACCGCATCGCCTGCCCGTGGCTGATCGCGCGCTTCATCGACCGCAACGCCACGTTCCACTTCGCGCCCGCAAAGCGGGTGCGCGACGAGGCCGAGCGGCTCGGCGCGGTTCCCTTCGACGTCCCCGGCGCGGATCTGGGCCATCATGGCGAGGCGTGCAGCTTCGACGCCTTCGTCTCGGCCTACCGCATCGACGACGCGGCGATGGCACGTCTCGCGCGGATCGTGCGCGGTGCCGACACGAACCGGCTCGACCTCGCGCCCGAATCCGCCGGATTGCTCGCGATCTCCACGGGCCTCGGCTCCCTGTTCCACGACGACCACGAGACACTGCGTCACGGCATGGTCGTGTACGATGCGCTATACGGCTGGTGCTGCGCGCAGACGCAAGCGCAGCAGGCCGGGACTCCCACGTCATGAGCCGCGCGATGCCCTATGCCGACATCCTCGATACCGGCGCGCCGAAGCCGAGCTTCCGCGAGGCGCTGCGTTTCTGGCTGAAGCTCGGCTGCATCAGCTTCGGCGGGCCGGCCGGCCAGATCGCGATGATGCAGACCGAACTGGTCGATCGGCGGCGCTGGATCGATCAGGGCGCCTTCCTGCGCGGCCTCAATTTCTGCACGCTGCTGCCGGGGCCGGAGGCGCAGCAGCTCGCGACCTATGTCGGCTGGCGACTGCACGGGCTGAAGGGCGGCATCGCCGCCGGCGGCCTGTTCGTGCTGCCCGGCGCGCTCCTGCTGCTGCTGCTCTCCTGGATCGCCGCCGCCGGGCGCGGCATGCCCACGGTCGCCGCCGTGCTCGACGGGCTCAAGCCGGTCGTCATCGCGGTGATCGCGCATGCGGTCTGGCGCATCGGGCGCCGCGCCTTGAAGGGCCGCGAGGCGGTGGCGCTCGCGGTCGCCGCCTTCGTCGGGATCCATTTCCTGCGCATCGACTTCCCGTGGATCGTGCTCGCCGCGGGTGCCGTCGGCTTCCTCGCCGCGATGGCCGGCAGCACCGCCTTCGCCGCCTCGGGTCACGGTGGCGCGGCCGTCGCAGGCGACAGCGAGGCGCCGGCCCCACCCTTCTGGTCGCGCGTCGCGATCGTCACGGCGATCTATCTCGCAATGCTGGCGCTGCCGGTCGCCGTGGTGCTCGCGACCTTCGGCACCGCGCCCTTCGCCGACATCGCGCAGCTCTTCACCAAGGCCGCCTTCGTGACCTTCGGCGGCGCCTATGCCGTGCTGCCCTACGTCGCCGACGAGGCGGTGCGCGGCTATGGCTGGCTGACCGCGGGCGAGATGCTCGACGGCATGGCGCTCGCCGAGACGACGCCGGGACCGCTGATCCTGGTGCTCCAATACGTGGGCTTCTTCGCGGCCTGGAACGCCGCGCCCGAAGGCGGCCGGCTGCTTGCGGCGAGCGTCGGCGCGGCGCTGACGACCTGGTGCACCTTCCTGCCGAGCTTCGCGATGGTGCTGCTCGGCGCACCCTACATCGAGAGGCTGCACGCCGATGCGCGGATCGGCGCCGCGCTCGCGGCGATCACCGCCGCCGTGGTCGGGGTGATCCTCAACCTCGCCGTCTTCCTGGCTGGCGCCGTCCTGATCCCCGCGGGTCGCGGCGTCGACTGGGTGGCGCTGCTCGCCGCGGCGGCGGCGCTCGCCGCGCTGATCCGCTGGAACCTCGCCATCCACTGGCTCGTACTTGCCGGGATCGTCTTCGGCCTGGCGCGCGCCGCGCTCTCGGGAAGCCTCGCATGACGGCGACACGCCGACGCCGGATCGCCGTGGGCCAGCTCTGGCAGGAGAGCCACGACTTCAATCCCGCGCGGACCGAGGCGAGCGACTTCGTGGTCGAGCGCGGCGACGAGCTGATCATGCGCAACCGCGACGCCTCGTCGACGCTCGGCGGGCTGCTGCGCCGGCTGGACGCGGCCGGCGTCGAGCTGGTGCCGACGCTCGCGGTGCGCGCGCGTCCCGGCGGCCGGGTCGCCGGCGAGGTCTATCGCGGCTTCAGGGACGAGATCGTCGCGACGCTGCGCGCGGCCGGTCCGCTCGATGCGGTCGTCTTCGAACTGCACGGCGCGATGACGGCCGAGGGCTGCGGCAGCGCCGAACTCGACATCCTCAAGGCGATGCGCGCGGTGGTCGGCCCCGCGGTGCCGATCAGCGTCGGCTTCGACCTGCACGGCCACATCATGCCGGCGATCCTGCGCACGCTCGACATCTGCACCGCGTGCAAGACCAACCCGCATGCCGACACGGCCGAGGCGGGCGAGAACGCCGCGGATCTCGCGCTCGCCATGCTCGACGGCCGGATCCGGCCGGTCACCGCCTATGCCAAGCTGCCGATGCTGCCGCGCGGCGGCTGGGAGACGACCGACGAGCCGCTCGCCACGCTGCACCGCATGGCCCGCGAGGCGATCGCCGCGGCGCCCGGTCGGCTGCTCGACGTCTCGATCTTCAACGTGCATCCTTATCGCGACGTGCCCGAGATGGGGCAGGCGATCATCGCGATCGCCGACGGCGATGCAGCACTCGCCGAGCGCAGCGTCGCGGCCATCGCGCAGGCGATGTGGCGGTGGCGCGAACGCTTCAAGGACGATTTCGCGAGCATCGACCGCGCCCTCGACCGCGTCGCGGCGCGCGACCCGTCGCTGCCGCTGGTGCTCTCGGACATGGGCGACCGCGTGCTGGCCGGCGCGCCGGGCGATTCGACCGCCATCCTCCGCCGTCTGCGCGAGCGCGGCCTCGCGCTGCGCGGCGTGCATCCGGCCACCGATCCGGCGAGCGCCGCGCGCGCGATCGCGGCCGGCATCGGTGCCACGGTGCGGCTGGAGCTCGGCGGCGGCATCACTCCGGGCTTCGCGCCGATGGCGATCGCCGGACGCGTGCTGCACGTCTCGGACGGCGACTTCGTCCAGAAGGGGCCCTACCAGGGCGGCCAGCGCAGCACGCTCGGACCGTGCGCGGTGCTCGATTGCGACGGCCAGACCGTGCTCGTCACCACGGCGGCCGGGATGACGCAGGATCCCGCCGCCTTCACCAGCCAGGGCATCGACATCGCGGCGCACGATTTCGTCG
This sequence comes from Alphaproteobacteria bacterium, assembly GCA_016869915.1. Taxonomy (GTDB): domain Bacteria; phylum Pseudomonadota; class Alphaproteobacteria; order CACIAM-22H2; family CACIAM-22H2; genus CAIOSQ01. The sequence goes on along the minus strand of VGDA01000197.1, from coordinate 1,193 downwards.
TCGCCAAGTCGGGCAACCACTTCAAGATCAGCTTCGCCGGCGTCGCGGTGCCGCTGGTCGTGGACACGCCCGGCATGTCCACGCACGACTTCCATTTCTTCCCGTACACGCAGACCAGGTTCTGGCCGATGCACGATCTGCAGCTCGACGCCGTCCCGGTGACGTTCTTCGGTGCCGACGCGCCGCCTGCGCGACGCGCCGTGCTCTGACCGGAAGAATCCGATCCGGATTCCCTACGCGGCGCCCTGCTTGTAGAGCGCTGCACCCGGCCAGGTGGCGGGCCGAGCGCGCAGGCATTGCGGCGGCACCGGCGCGGGATCGCCGAGCGCCTCGGCGGCGCGCCACGGCCAGCGCGGATCGTCGATGAAGGCGCGGGCCAGCGCGATCTGGTCGGCGTCGCCGGCGCGCAGGATCGCCTCGGCCTGCTGCGGCGTGACGATCATGCCGACCGCGCGCGTCACGATGCCGGCCTCGCGCTTCACCTTCGCCGCGAAGGGTACCTGGTAGCCGGGCGAGACCTGCACCTTCGACTGCGCGAGCGCGCCCGAGCTCACGCAGATCCAATCGTAGCCCAGCGCCTTGAGCTCGCGCGCCAGCACGACCGCGTCGTCCGGCGTCGCCCCGCCCTCGGCCCAGTCGCTGCCGCTGATGCGCGCGCCGAGCACGCGCTCGCGCGGCCAGGCGCCGCGCAGCGCGGCGGCGATCTCCAGCGGCGCGCGCATGCGCTTCTCGAGGCTGCCGCCATAGGCGTCGGTGCGGGTGTTGGAGAGAGGCGAGAAGAACTGGTGCAGCAGGTAGCCATGCGCGGCGTGGAGCTCGACGACGTCGAAGCCCGCGCGCGCCGCGCGCCAGGCGCTGGCGGCGAAGGCGTCGGCCAGCGCCTTGATGGCGCCGGCGTCGAGCTGCTCGGGCCGGTGCCAGCCATCGGCGTGCGGCGTCGCCGTCGCCGAGACCGTCTGCCAGGGCTTCTCGACCGCGCCCGCCGGGATCGGTGCGCCGCCCTCCCAGGGGCGCTGCGACGAGGCCTTGCGGCCGGCATGGGCGAGCTGGATGCCGACGAGGCCGGGGCCGACCGCCTTCATGTCGCGCACCAGCTCGGCCCAGGCGCGCTCCTGCCCGTCATGCCACAGGCCGGTGCAGCCATGGGTGATGCGTCCCTCCGGCGCGACGCCGGTCGCCTCGGCGATGACGAC
>VGDA01000196.1 GCA_016869915.1 Alphaproteobacteria bacterium | reverse complement strand
CATCTGCGGCACGACCTCGCTCTACAGCGTCTTCCTGACGACGACGGGCGCGCCGCGCCCCTTCGCGCGCTGAGTCTCAGCCGGCGACGCACACCGCCTGCGCGATGCGCAGGCGCTCGCGCAGCGAGTCCGCGACGCCGGGCAGGGTCCGGGCGGAGAGATCCGCCTCGCTCGTGCCCGGCGCGCCGACGGGAAGGGGCCTGCCGGCCCCGGCCGCGAGGACCTCGGGCGCGATCGTCTCGAAGCGCCCGCGGCGCGGCGTCTCGGCGACGATCACGCCGACGAGGTGGCCGCGCGCGTCGAGCACGGGGCCGCCGCTGATGCCGCCGATCGAGCCGGAGAAGTCGGGCGCCCTCCCGCGCTCTGCCCAGGCGATGGTCGGCGCGCGCCCGGCGAAGCGCCCTTCCGCCTGCATCTGCGAGCGGCCGAGGACCCTGCCGTGCACCGAGCCCGGGCGGCCCTGCGGGTAGCCGATCGCGTAGCCATCCTGGCCGAGAGACAGCGGCGTCGACGCGAGCGCGAAGGGCTCGGTCCCGCCCTGCGTGCGCAGCAGCGCGAGGTCGGCGCGCGGATGGACCCACGCGACGGTCGCGCGCACGAGGCCGCGATCGCGGCGCAGGCCGATGCGGTCGCATTCATGGACGACATGTCGCGCGGTGAGCCAGAGCCCGGCGGCGTCGATCGAGAAGGCCGTGCCGGTCGCGGAGCCGCGGCGCCGGTCGATGCGCACGTGGAAGAGCGGATCGTCGGCGGAGGGCGGTGGGAGGGGCCGCGCGCGCTCGGCCGGCGGCGGGGTGGGCAGGGGCACGGGGGCGGGGCGTGGCTGCGGCGCCGGGGGCGGTGCCTCCACATGCGGGCGCCGCGGCTGCTCGGGCGGCGCGTCGTCGCCGCCGAGGACGTGCCACGCGATCGCCACGAGCAGCAGCAGCAGCGCGACGCGGTCGAGCCCGCCCAAGCGTCGAGCCTCCGGCGCGGGCGCGCTCAGCCAGCCATCGCGCCGGCGTTGACGATGCCGACGGCGAGCTGCGTCGCCGCCGCGACGCAGGCGGAGGCGACGTCGCCGCGCTCGACGGCGGCGGGCAGCCCGCGCAGCAGGAGGTTGGCGGCGCCGAAGGCCGCGGCCTGCAGCACGGCCGAAGCCGCGCCCCAGACCAGGATGTCCGCGACGTTCACCGACGTCGCGAGGGTCATCGCGATGGGGATGGCGAGGCCGACGATCGCGCCGGCGAGCGTGATCGAGGCGGCGACGTTCCCGGAGCGCACGAGCTCGAGCTCGTGGTACGGCGTGAGCCGCAGGTAGGCCGCCATTCCGGCCGCGTAGATGGCGGCGGCGGCGAGGAAATGGGCGACCAGGCGGGGCAGCCCGCTCGCCAGGCTTCCAAGGACGTTCTCGATCATCGCATCGCCTCCCTGTCCTTCGTGGCGCGGCGCCCGCGCGCGGGTTGACCCGCGCGCCGACTCCCGTCGTTATGGACCCCATGCCCCACGCGGATTTCGTCCATCTCCGGGTCCACTCGGCCTACTCGCTCTCCGAGGGCGCGATCAAGGTCAAGGAACTGGTCGGCTTGTGCAAGGCCGAGAAGATGCCCGCCGTCGCCATGGTCGACACGGGCAACGTCTTCGGCGCGCTCGAGTTCTGCGCCGCGGCGGCGGAGGCCGGCGTCCAGCCGATCCTCGGCTGCCAGGTCGCGATCCGCCACGAGGCCGACGGCATGCGCCACCTGCGCGCGCCGGAGCCCTCGCAACTGGTGCTCCTCGTCCAGCGGCCGGAAGGCTACGCGAACCTGATCCGGCTCGTGAGCGAGGCCTATCTCGACACGCCCCCCGGCGAGACGCCGCAGGTGTCGCTGGCGCGGGCCTGCGAGCTCTCTGCGGGGCTGCTCGCGCTGACGGGCGGGTCCAAGGGGCCCGTGGCGCGCGCGCTCCTCGAGGGGCGCGCGCCTGTCGCCGCGGCCACGCTCCTGCAACTGGCGAAGGCCTTCGAGGGCCGGCTCTACGTCGAGCTCCAGCGCCACGGCCTGCCCGAGGAGGAGCGCACCGAGGAGGCGCTGGTCGACCTCGCCTACGCGCATGGGCTCCCGCTCGTGGCGACCAACGACTGCTTCTTCGCGGGCGCCGACGTCCACGAGGCGCATGACGCGCTGCTGTGCATCGCCGAGGGCGCCTATGTCGCGCAGGACGAGCGGCGGCGCCTCACGCAGGACCACCGCTTCAAGTCGGCGGGCGAGATGCGCGCGCTCTTCGCGGACATCCCGGAGGCCTGCGACAACACGCTGGTGGTCGCGCGGCGCTGCGGCTTCATGCTCGAGGCGGTGAAGAAGCCGACCCTGCCGACGCCGCCCAAGGCGCGGCAGGCGGGCGTCGAGGCCACGTTCCGCGACCTCGCCGCGCGCGGCCTCGTGCAGCGCCTCGGGCAGGCGGTCTGGACGGCGTCGATGGACGAGGCGGCGCGCGAGGAGGCCGCGCGGCCCTATCGCGAGCGACTTGCCTACGAGCTCGACATGATCGTGAAGATGGGCTTCGACGGGTATTTCCTGATCGTCGCCGACTTCATCCAGTGGGCGAAGGCGCATGGCATCCCGGTTGGCCCCGGCCGCGGGTCGGGCGCGGGTTCGCTGGTCGCCTGGGCGCTGACGATCACCGACCTCGACCCGCTGCGCTTCGGCCTGCTGTTCGAGCGCTTCCTCAACCCCGAGCGCGTCTCGATGCCGGACTTCGACATCGACTTCTGCCAGGACCGGCGCGACGAGGTGATCCGCTACGTCCAGCAGGAATACGGCGCCGACCGGGTGGCGCAGATCATCACCTTCGGCAAGCTGCAGGCGCGCGCGGTGGTGCGCGACTGCGGGCGCGTGCTCGGCATGCCCTACGGGCAGGTCGACCGCATCTGCAAGCTCATCCCGCAGAACCCGGCGAACCCGATCTCGCTCCAGCAGGCGATCGACGGCGAGGCCGTGCTGCGCCAGATGATTCAGGACGATCCCGCCATCGCGCGGCTGATGGACATCGCGCTGAAGCTCGAGGGCCTCTACCGCCACGCCTCGACGCACGCGGCCGGCGTGGTCATCGGCGACAGGCCTCTGGTGGAGTTGGTCCCGCTCTACCGCGACCCGCGCGCGCCGCTGCCGGCGACGCAGTTCAACATGAAGTGGGTCGAGCAGGCCGGGCTGGTGAAGTTCGACTTCCTCGGCCTCAAGACGCTGACCGTGCTGCAGCGCGCCTACGACCTCGTGGAGGCGGGGCGCGGCGTTCGCATCGAACCCCTCGCGATCCCGCTCGACGACCCGAAGACCTACGCGATGCTGACCCGCGGCGAGACGGTCGGCGTGTTCCAGCTCGAAAGCGCGGGCATGCGCGACGCCGTGCGCGGCATGCGCCCGGACCGGCTCGAGGACCTGATCGCGCTGGTGGCGCTGTACCGCCCCGGCCCGATGGAGAACATCCCGCGCTACAACGCGTGCAAGCACGGCAAGGAGAAGCCCGACTACCTGCACCCGACGCTGGAGCCGATCCTGAAGGAGACCTTCGGGGTGATGGTCTACCAGGAGCAGGTGATGCAGATCGCGCAGGTGATGTGCGGCTACTCGCTCGGCCAGGCCGACCTGCTGCGCCGCGCGATGGGCAAGAAGGACAAGTCGCAGATGGAAGCGCTGCGCAAGTCCTTCGTCGAGGGCGCGGTGAAGCGCGGCGTCGAGGAGGCGAAGGCGAGCCACATCTTCGACCTCGTCGACAAGTTCGCGGGCTACGCCTTCAACAAGAGCCACGCCGCCGCCTACGCGCTGGTGAGCTACCACACGGCCTGGCTCAAGGCGAACTACCCCGTCGAGTTCATGGCGGCGTCGATGAGCTTCGACCTCGCGAACACCGACAAGCTCGCGGTGTTCCGCCAGGAGCTCGACAGGCTCGGCATCAGGCTGCTGCCGCCCGACGTCAATCGCTCGGACCCCGCCTTCACGGTCGAGCTCGCCGCCGGCGACCCGAAGGGCGCGGTGCGCTACGCGCTCGCCGCGGTGAAGGGCGTGGGGCAGGCCGCGATGGAGGCGCTGGTCGCCGAGCGCCGCGCCAACGGCCCGTTCCGCGACCTCGGCGACTTCGCGCGTAGGCTCGACCCGAAGCAGGTGAACAAGCGGCTGCTCGAGCAGCTTGCGAAGGCTGGCGCGCTAGACGCGCTGGAGCCAAGCCGCGCGCGCGCCTTCGCGGTGGTCGAGCTGCTGCTGGCTGAGGCGAACGCCGAAGCGGAGTCGCGCAGCACCAACCAGTCCAGCCTTTTCGCCGGCGCGGCCGACCGCCCGAAGCTGCGCGCGCCCGCGCTGCCGGACTGGCCGCTGACGCAGCGCCTGCAGGGCGAGTTCGAGTCGATCGGCTTCTACCTGTCCGCGCATCCGCTCGACGCCTATTCGGTCGCGATGAAGCGGCTCGGCGTCGTGCGCGCCGTCGAGCTGCTGCAGCGCCTGCGCGCCGGCGGCGCCTCGCGCATCAAGCTCGCCGGCTCGGTCATCGGGAAGCAGGAGCGCACGTCCGCGAAGGGAAACCGCTTCGCCTTCGTGCAGCTCTCGGACGCCAGCGGCACGTTCGAGGTCACGCTCTTCTCCGAGGTGCTCGCGATGGCACGCGACCTCCTGGCCTCCGGCAAGCCCCTGCTGCTGTCGGTCGATGCTCGGCTCGAGGATGATGCGATCAAGCTGCTCGCCCAGTCGATCCAGCCGCTCGACGCCGCGGCGGCGAGCACCGCCGCGGGGCTGCGCATCACGCTGGGCGACGAGGCCGCGCTGCAGGGGCTGCGCGACATCTTCTCCAGGGAGAAGAAGGGGCGCGGCCGCATCGTGCTCGACCTCGTGCTTGGACCGGAGGACCGCGCGGAGATCCAGCTGCCGGGCGCCTTCGTGGTCTCGCCCGACACCCGGGCGCGCGTGTCGGGCGTCCCGGGCGTGCTCGAGGTGCAGGAGATCTGAGGCGAGGGGGCGCGGCCTCAGGCGTCGAGGCGTATCGGCATCGGCCTGTCGACGAAGGCGCGCACGACCTCGATCTCGTCGTTGCTGACCGAGATGCAGCCCGCGGTCCAGTTCCAGCCGATGCCGTGCGCGGCGAGCAGGTCCGTCGGTGGCCAGCCGCCATGGGCATGGATGCCGATCTCGTCGCCGAGCTGGTGCTTGCGCAGTCCCTGCGCCGCGCCCTCGGCGACGTCGCGGGCGTTCGGGTAGTCGATCGGGTGGAACCACTTCCAGCGTGCCGACGCGCGTGCGGGGAAGACCGTGTAGTCGCCGACCGGGGTGCGCGCGTCGTCCCTGATGCGCTTGGGGCCGTCCTCGCGCCCGAAGGCGGCGCGAAACCTGCGCACCACCGCGTCGCCCTCGAGGAGGAGCAGCGCGTTGGCCGAGCGCGTGGCCTGGAGATGGCGCGGCGAGGCGGACTGGGCGGCGACCGGCGACGCGAACGCGGTCGCGGGGAACGCGGCGACGAAGAGGCGGCGGGGCAGCATGGGCGGACGCAGGTTGGCGCTTCCCCGCGTCGCGCGCAATCGGCGCGCGGCGCCTCCGGGCCTCCCGCGCCCGGGGGAGATAGGCCATGCGCCGCATGCGGGTACTGGCCCTTGCGCCTGGCCGGGGGAGCGGATAGAAACCGCGCGGCTTGCGGCGGGGTGGTCCCGCCGGGCTCAACACTCACGCGGACTTCACGGTACCCGCCCCCCGCGGCAGGTCCCGTTTCCGGTGCCCGGAAGGGTGCTCGGTCCGCGGCGATAGAACCGGAGAAAGGATCCGCCACATGGCGATGCCCGAGTTTTCCATGCGCCAGCTCCTCGAGGCCGGCGTCCATTTCGGACACCAGACCCGTCGCTGGAACCCGAAGATGCAGTCGTACATCTTCGGCGTCCGCAACAACGTCCACATCATCGACCTCCAGCAGACCGTGCCGCTTCTGGCGCAGGCGCTGCAGGCCGTGCGCGAGGTGACGTCCCAGGGCGGCCGCGTGCTGTTCGTCGGCACCAAGCGCCAGGCGCAGGAGCCGATCGCCGCCGCCGCGCAGCGCTGCGGCCAGTACTTCGTCAACCATCGCTGGCTCGGCGGCATGCTGACCAACTGGAAGACGATCTCGAACTCCATTCGCCGCCTGCGCGAACTCGACGAGCGACTGGGCGGAGAGACCAAGGGCCTGACCAAGAAGGAGACCCTGAACCTGACCCGCGAGCGCGGCAAGCTCGAGCGCGCGCTGGGCGGGATCAAGGAGATGGGCGGCCTCCCGGACATGCTCTTCATAATCGACACGAACAAGGAAGCGATCGCCGTCGAGGAGGCGCGCCGCCTCAACGTGCCGGTCGTGGCGGTCCTGGATTCCAATTCCAGCCCCGACGGGATCAGCTTCCCGATCCCGGGCAACGACGACTCGCTGCGCGCGATCCAGCTCTATTGCGACCTCGTCGCGGGCGCGGTGCTCGATGGCCTGCAGGCCGAGATGGTCGCCTCGGGCATCGATGTCGGCGCCCGGGACGAGGCCCCGGTCGAGGCCGTCGTGGCCGCCGAGGCGGGTCCGGAGGCGGCCGCCGAGGCGCCAGTCGCCGAGGCCGGAGCGGTCGAGGGAGCGCCCGGGCCCGCGGCGAAGAAGCCCGTGGCCCGCAAGCCGGCGGCCCGCCCGAAGAAGCGCGCCCCGGACGCCTGAATAGGTGGCGACGGCGCTCCGACGGGGCGCCGTCCGACGCAACGAGAAGGATCGATCGCCATGGCCGAGATCACGGCAAGCCTCGTCAAGGATCTTCGCGAGAAGACC
>VGDA01000195.1 GCA_016869915.1 Alphaproteobacteria bacterium | reverse complement strand
GCTCGACATGGTCGACGCCATGATGGCCGCCGCCGCCGCGCAGCGCGCCCGCGAATGACAGGAGGACAGGACATGACAGCAAGGATCGCCGGCGCCCTGGCGCTCGGGCTCGCCGTGCTCGCGGGCACCACGCCCGCGCAGGCGCTGAAGAGCGAGGTGCAGAACGGCATCCCGGTCGTCACCGGCGGCGTCGGCGTGCCGGAGACGCAGGAACTGCACCGCATGCGCTTCAAGCACACGCTGCGGGTGACGACGGCGAACGCGCGCACCGGCAAGTACCTGTCGGATTGCCGCATCGTCGTCGCGACGCAGGCCGGGCGCGTGCTGGTCGACGCGACGCCGGAGGGGCCGATGCTGATGGCGAAGCTGCCGGCCGGGTACTACTGGCTGCGCGCGACATGCAAAGGCCGCACGCAGGAGCGCGTGGTGCTGGTCGTGCCGGAGAAATACGTCACGGACTCGGTCTTCTACTGGGATTGAACGCGCGCGACGCGAGCGGACGGGAACACGCGGCATGGCGACCAGCTTCGACACGATGATCTTCCTCAGCTACACGCTGCCGGCCGACGCGCTGCCGCGCGGCTACGAGCCCTGGCTGCGCGAGGTCGACAACCCGTTCTTCAACGCGATCCCCGGCATGGGGCTCTACGAGAACTGGCGCAACGCCGAGATGCGGCCCGCCGACATGCTCTTCGAGCATTTCGACTTCCTGCATCCCGAGACCGAGGCGGACCTCGAGCGCGTGTGGTTCAACAAGGACCTCGACGCCTTCCGCCAGGGCTGGATCCGCAAGTGGGGCTATGGCGCGACGGGCACGACGCCGACGCCGGCGACGTCCTTCGGCTGGCAGGCGCGACGCCTGACGCCGCCGGCCGCGCGGCGCCATCCCTGGCTGGTGATCGCCGGCGACGCGCCGGAGAAGGACGGCGGCGAGCGCTGGCGCATCGTCGAGGCCGTGCGCAAGCACTACGCGATCGGCTTCGCCCCGCCGGGCGAGGACTGGCGCAACCCCGTCAGGCCCGGCCAGGGCCCGGGCTTCGCGGAGTTCTCGGTCCACTACGCGCCCGACGAGGCCGAAGCGCGCGCCATCGCCGACCGGCTTGGCACGAAGCCGCTGGCCATCTCCGCCCTGATGGCCGCGCCGCGGCCGCTTTAGGCCCGCCCCGCCCTATCCCTGCGCCGCGAGGCGCGCGGCGCTGGTGCCCGCCGCACGGCCGAGCACGGTCGCGGTGAGCAGGCCGTTGCCGGAGAGGTAGCCCCAGCGCGAGGGGCCGGAGAGGCCGCGCGCGGCGCCGCCGCCGGCGAGCAGGTTGGGCAGCGCGCTGCCATCCTCGCGCAGCACGCGCGCGCCGGGATCGACGCGCAGCCCGCCCTGCGTGTGGTAGAGCGCGCCCGTCACCTTCACCCCGCAATAGTCCGGCGCGAGCGCCGGCGTGCCTGCGAAGACGCGCCCGAAGCGGTCGGTCGCGCCGGACGCGCGCAGCGCCTCCACCTCGGCCAGCGTGCGCGCCAGCGCGTCGGCGGGCAGGCCGAGCGCGGCGGCCAGGCCCGCGATCGTGCCCGCCCGCCTGATGCCGCCCAGCGCCATCACCTCCTCGTAGTCGGTGAAGCCCAGCACCGGCTTCTCGCGCGCGGCGTCGAAGATCGTCCAGGCGACGCGGCCGGGCTGGCGCACGACCTCCACCGCCTGCTCGGAATAGCCGGAGGCCTCGTTGGAGAAGCGCTCGCCGGCGACGTTCACCTGGAAGCCGCCGCCGCTGATCAGGCCCCAGGTCATGGTGTTGCCGTAGGGATGCGCGACCGCGCCATGGCCCTGGTAGGAGCCCATGTCCGCGAGCGCGGCGCCCAGCGCCTCGCCCCAGCGCACGGCGTCGCCGGTGTTGCCGACATGGCCCGCGTAGTCGGCCTCGGCGATCTCCGGGATGTGGCGGCGGAGCATCTCGCGGTTGCCGCCGAAGCCGTTGCAGGCCAGCACCAGCGCGCGGCAGCCCACCGTCTCGCGCGTGCCGTCGGGCCGCGCGAAGCGCACCGCGCGCACGCGGCCATCGGCGTCGGCGTAGAGGTCCTCGGCGAGCGCGCCCGACACGATGTCGAGCTCGCGCCGCGCGGCGGCGGCGAGCAGCGCGGCCTCGAGCTCGCGGCCCGAGCGATGCGGCGTCGCGTGCATGCGCAGCTTGCCGTGGCCCGGATAGAGGAAGCCCTCGACCAGCGTCAGCACGACGTCGTGCACCTCCATCAGCCAGTCGACCGTCGGGCCGGAGGCGCGCGCGATGGCGAGCGCCATGTCGCGGTCGGTCTTCTGCTTCGCCTTGGCGAGGATGTCGGCGACGAAGGCCTCCGGCGTGTCGTCGATGCCGAGCCGCGCCTGCAGCCGCGTGCCGGCGGCGGGGATCATGCCGGTGGAGAGCGAGGTGCTGCCCGTCGGCTTCTCGTCGCGCTCGAGCACCAGCACCTCCGCGCCACCCTCGCGCGCGGCGAGCGCGGCGGTCAGGCCGCAGGCGCCGGCGCCGACGACGACGACGGGGACCTCGTAGTCGAAGCGCGCCTCTGCGGCGGGAAGGACGGGCATGGGGGCCTCGGTCAGTGTCCGTTGCGCGCCCATTCGGGGCGCGGGATGGCGAGATAGGCCTCGCGCAGCGCGGAGGACCATTGCTCGCTGATCTGGCGGAAATACGGGTCGTCGCCGTGGATGCGGCGCCTGAGGTCCACGCGGCACGCATCCTTGCGGTAGACGAGCAGGTCGATCGGCAGGCCGACCGAGAGGTTGGAGCGCAGCGTCGAGTCCATCGACACCAGCACCAGCTTGATCGCGTCGTAGAGCGGCGTGTCGTAGCGCGCGGCGCGGTCGAGGATCGGCTTGCCGTACTTGTGCTCGCCGATCTGGAGGAAGGGCGTCTCCTCCGTCGCCTCGATGAAGTTGCCCGCGGAATAGACCTGGAACAGGCGCATGCGCCTGCCCTTCACCTGGCCCGCGAGCAGGATCGACACGTCGAAGGGGATCGACTGGGCGCGCATCGCCTCGCCATGCGCGGCGAAGGCCTTGCGGATCGCCTCGCCGACGAGCTGCGCGGTGGCGAACATGCTGGGCGTGGTGGCGAGCGAGTAGCTGCCGTCCAGCGTCTCGCTGTGGAAGCCCTCCTGCACCATGTTCACGACCATCTGGCTCACCGACAGGTTGCCGGCGGTCATCATGCAGGCCAGGCGCTCGCCGGGCCGCTCGACGACATGCATCTTGCTGAAGGTCGAGATGTTGTCGACGCCGGCGTTGGTGCGGGTGTCGGAGAGCAGGACGAGCCCCTCGGCGAGGCGAAGTCCGACGCAATAGGTCATGTCGTTCCCGGGCGGCTCCTGGCGGCGATGCATGCGGACCGAGGTACATCCGAGCCCCCGGCAAGCGGCGGCCCGCGCATTTGACCCAGGCCCGCGGCGGATCCTAGTATCACTTCAACATAGCGGCATGGCACCGCTGGGAAAATCAACAACAGGCATACCGGGAGACACGTCATGAAACTCGCTTCCATCGGCGCGGCGGCGATCGCCGCCGCGATCTCGTTCGGCGCCCCCCACGCCTCGGCGCAGGCACCCATCAGGTGGGACATGCAGTCGACCTATCCGGGCGCGATGACCCAGCTCGGGACGCTCGGCAAGCAACTCGAGCGTCGGCTGGCGGCCATCTCCGGCGGTCGCATCCAGGTGAAGTTCCAGGAGCCCGGCGCCGTCGTGCCTGCCCTCGAGGCCTTCGATGCCGTGTCCTCGGGTGCCGTCCAGGCGGCGTGGTCGACGCCGGGCTACTGGACCGGAAAGGAGGTCGCGCTCGCGCTGTTCGCATCGGTGCCCTTCGGCCCGAGCTCCGGCGAATACCTCGCCTGGATGAAATTCGGCGGCGGGCAGCAGCTGATGGACGAGGTCTACGGCAAGTACGGGATCAAGTCGCTGCTCTGCGGGATCATCGCGCCGGAGGCCTCCGGCTGGTTCCGCAAGGAGATCAAGACGGTCGGCGACCTTCGCGGCCTCAAGATGCGCTTTTTCGGCCTTGGTGCGAAGGTGATGGAGAAGATGGGCGTGTCGACCCAGTTGCTGGCCGGCGGCGACATCTTCCCGGCCCTCGAACGCGGCACGATCGACGCAACGGAATTCTCGATGCCGGCTATCGACCTGTCGCTCGGCTTCCACCAGGTGGCCAAGCACTACTACTTCCCAGGCTGGCACCAGCAATCCACCCTGTTCGACTTGATGATGAACAAGGCGACGTGGGATCGCCTGCCCGCGCAGGACAAGGTGATTATCGAGACGACCTGCGATGCGCAGCTCGCCTATGGCTTCGCCGAAGGCGAGGCGATCCAGGGCAAGGCGCTCAAGGAACTCCAGTCGAAGGGCGTCACCATCCACAAGTGGTCGCCCGAGATCCTCGCCGCCCTGCGCAAGGCATGGGACGAGGTCGCGGCGGAGGAGAGGGCGAAGAACCCGGTCTTCGCGAGGGTCTGGGAATCGCTCCAGACCTTCCGCGCCGAGTACAAGATCTGGAAGGACGTCGGCTACCTGAACGACTGAGCCTGGCACGGCGCGCGGGCGGACCCCGCGCGCCTGCCTTCGACGCCCCGACACCAGCACAGGACGGCCATGACCAGGTCCCTCGCCATCACGAGCCTTGTCCTGTCGGGCGTGGCGATCTTCCTCCCGGGTGCGGTCGCCGGCTGGGCCTTCGTGGCCGCCTTCACGCTTTCGGCTGCCGCCGCGGCCCGTGGCGAGCGCGCGGCAGTGGCGTTGCTCGCCGGTGCAATGGCGCTCGGCATGTGGTTCATGGCGCCCATGGGGGCGAGCGGCCTGCTGTCTGCGCTCGGCCGCCCGCCAGCCGCGTTCTTCCGGGCCAACGCGGCGTTGCTCGACCTCGCCTCGATCTCGGCGCTCGTGGCCATCGGCCTTCTTGCCTTCCACCGCCGCGGCCCGGTGCCCTTCGCGGCTGCGGTCGAGGCGGCCGAGGACATCGAGCGTGGCGTGGTCGCGATCGGACGCCTCGCCAGCTACCTGTTCGTGCCGATGATGCTGGTGATCCTGTACGACGTGACGCAACGAAAGCTGCTCGAGTTCGACAACAGCCTGGTTGCCTCCGTCTTCTACCTGTCGTCGACCAAGCTGCAGGAACTCGAGTGGCATCTCCACGGCACGCTTTTCTGCCTCGCGCTCGGGCTGGCCTACGTGCACGACGCGCATGTACGCATCGAGCTCGTGCGTGACCGGCTGTCGTCGCGAACCAAGGTGTGGCTCGAGTTGGCTGGTGTCGTGGCGTTCCTGCTCGCCTACTGCCTCGTGGTCGTGAAGTTCGGCTGCACCTTCGCGTGGCGCGCCTACATGACGAACGAGGTGTCCTCGGCGCAGACCGGCCTTTCCCATCGATGGGTCATAAAGGCGGTGCTGCCGCTTGGCTTCACGGTGCTGGCGGCCAGCGGCGTGGCAGCCGCGATACGCTGCCTCGCCTTCCTCTACGGTCCACCGGAGGTCCGTGGCGCGGGAGCCCGCTACACGGGCGCCCAGCACGCTACTGCCAGAATGCCGAACTGAGGCGACCGTGATGACACTCGTAGAGGCGCTCCCCATCCTGATGTTCGCAGCGCTCGCGCTGCTGCTGTTCTCCGGCTTCCCAGTCGCCTTCGTCCTCGGCGGCGTCGGCCTCGGTGCCGCGCTCGCCGGCGACTGGCTGGGCGCCATGAACTGGACCCGCATGAGCGTGCTGCCGAACCGCATGTTCGGCGGCACGATGGAGAACGCGGTCCTCGTCGCGATCCCCATGTTCACGTTCATGGGGACGATGCTCGAGAAGTCCGGGGTTGCCGCGGACCTGCTGAAGGCATTGTCCATCATAACGCGGCGCATCCCCGGGGGCCTCGCGCTGTCCGTTACCCTGATGGGCACGATCATGGCCGCGACGACCGGCATCATCGGTGCGTCCGTCGTCATGATGACGCTCATGGCCCTCCCCGTGATGCTGGAGCGTCGCTACAACATCCCGCTCGCCACGGGGACGATCGCCGCGTCCGGTACGCTCGGCATCCTCATTCCGCCCTCGGTCATGCTCGTGCTCATGGCAGACCTCATGGCCATACCCGTGGGCACGGTCTTCGTGGCCGCCGTCATCCCGGGCCTCCTTCTATCGGCCCTCTACTGCATCTACATACTCGTGCTCTGCAACCTGCGCCCCAACCTCGCTCCCCCGCTGCCCGACGAGATCGGGCCCGCGAGCGGCAGCGAATACATGGCGATGATCTTCCGCAGTTTCCTGCCGCCGCTGCTGCTCGTCCTCGCCGTCCTGGGCTCGATCATCGTCGGCTTCGCGACCCCGACCGAAGCCTCGGGCGTTGGGGCGATCGGCGCGACGCTGCTCGCGCTCTACAACCGGCGGCTGACGCTCGACGTCCTGAAGGAGGTCTGCCACCGCTCGGCGCTTACCACGGCGATGCTGTTCGGCATCTTCCTCGGCGCCACATGCTTCAGCCTCGTCTTCCGCACCCTTGGCGGCGACGAGCTCATCGACGGGTTCATCGCGCGGACCGGTGCAGGGCCCTGGGGCATCCTCGGCGTCCTGATGGCCGTCGTGTTCGCCCTCGGCTTCTTCTTCGACTGGGTCGAGATCACGCTGATCATCCTGCCGGTGTTCGGGCCCATCGTCGCGGATCTCGACTTCAGCGCCCATCTCGCCGGCTACGGGGAAATCTCGAGCGACATCAAGATCGTCACGCTTGTCTGGTTCACGACGCTGGTGTCCGTCAACCTGCAGACC